>NZ_FR898868.1:0-40183 GCF_000437715.1 Catenibacterium sp. CAG:290 | reverse complement strand
TGAGACATTATCAATTTCGGTTGACATATTTGAGTGCTAAACAATTAAAAAGACCGAAATGAATCAGTCTTAATCCTTTAGTATACTTATATGATAAATATCATCGATGAGAATGGTTGTTTTATCTAGTAGTATCACTCTTTTATTGATTTCATCAATATCTTTAAACTGACCTCTTACTGTTGCATAAGACCCACCCTCTTTATACTCATCTTTTAGAAAGTAATCTATCGTGATAGAAGGATGTTCTTTTTTATTAATAAGTAGATTGTTAAGTACTCTATTTAATACTTGTCTTTTATCTTCATCTAATATACGTTTTTGAGTCGTAAGTCTTCCTGCTTCACTTATTTTATCTACATGTGTCTTAAGAGCTGCAAAGGGTGCAAACTGAGCCGCTCTATTATTCATGGACATTCTTGGATGATTTATTGAAGTAGGATGTTTCATATTGATTATATCGTCATAATTCATGCATTATGCCCTCCTATCATTTTATTTCTATCTCTAGTTGTGGCCCCTTCCTGAAGATCAGCGCCTTTAAGTAAGGCATTCTTACCATATTTCTTCTTAATATCAAGTGTGACACTCTGCAATTTCTTTTCTTTAGATAAATCCACTTCTATCTTTTCTTCATCAAATAAAGAAAGCTGTTTATAAGTTACAGGAATATCATCATCACTTCTTACCTGTGTTGCATTGAGCTGAATTCTTCTTATTGTAAGTGCATGATTTATATGTGAGTGATAGAAACGTAATAAGGCATCGCACATGAGCTTATAAGAAGACGTATATCTATCTAGATTAATTGTTCCATGGAGATGCTTTGGAAGCTTTCTTCCATAACGATCTTCCATGATTTCTCCACGATAATCCTTCATATTCTCAATATCATAGCCAATTGTAAGGACAAGCTTATTAGTCACCAGATGTTTTTCAAAGAGATCCATGCTTAAGGATTCTATCATTTCTTTTAAAATAATTTCAGTTTTCTTATAATCATAAGCACATGATAATACCTGCCCTGTTCCAATACTTTTAGAGGGTGCTTTATAGGCTTTAATGGCTGACATGGTACAAGGTTCCCAGCCCCAGGCATGATCAATAAGCAGTTCTGCATTGACTCCAAATAGATTGTATAGTTTTTCTTCATCTTCTAATGAGCATCTTGCGATATCTCCCATTGTATATAAACCGATATTATTCAGTTTAGTAGAAATACCCTTACCTACTCTCCAGAAGTCATTCAAAGGCGTATGAGACCATAAAAGCTTTCTATAGGCATAAGTATTTAAATACGCAATGCGTGCTCCTTTTTCATCTGGTTCTTTATGTTTGGCAACTATATCCATCGCCACTTTAGCTAAATAAAGATTCGTTCCTATCCCTGCAGTCACAGTAATACCTACCTCTTTATATATATCATAAATAATATTTTGAACAAGATGAAAAGCATCTAACTCATAAGTATCTAAATAATGCGTGGCATCAATAAAGACTTCATCAATAGAATAGACATGAATATCATCAGGAGAGAAATACTTTAAGTAGATTGAGTAAATACGTGTCGAATATTCAAGATAGAGGGACATACGCGGTTTTGCGATAATATAATCTATAGCTTTATGTTTATTCTTATTAAGATTTGATGCAAGAAAAGAACTTCCCTCAAGTGGTTCTCTTTGATGATTGAGTTCTTTTAGTTTAGAAATGACTTCAAATAATCTTGCACGTCCAGGAAGACCATAGGCTTTTAAACTTGGAGAGACGGCAAGGCATATTGTTTTTTCTGTACGTGAGGCATCTGCAACAACAAGATTGGTGTCTAGTGGATCGAGTCCTCTTTCTAGACATTCTACAGATGCATAAAATGATTTGATATCTATTGCAAGATATGTGGGAACATGTACCATACTATCACCTCCTTGAGATATGTATTATAGCATAAAAAAGACAGGCGTCGCCTGTCTTAAGCATCTTATAAAGCGTTTGCTGCAAGATAACCAGATTCAATAGCTGAATTGATGTCTGCAACCTTATTTGCATCACCAACAACCTGAACATGGATATTCTTTTCTTCTAATGCAGTCATGTCAAATGCATTAGAACGAGCACCTACTGCAAATACTACATAATCACATGGAAGTGATACTTTACCTTCTGCAGTTTCTGCTTCTACTGTAGTTGCAGTAATTTCTGTTACCTTAGTATTAGTGAACTGTTTAACACCATGCTTTTCAAAATCAGCCATCATTTCTGGACGAATTGTAGTTGATTCTTCTTTCGCAATAGTATCCATCATTTCTACGATACTTACATCATTACCTCTAAGTGCAAGGTATTCAGCTGTTTCAGCACCTACAAGTCCACCACCGATAACAACGATTCTTCCTGCTGGGAACTGTTCATTAGAAAGTACTTTCCAAGCATCCTGTACATGAGGCATATCCTTACCAGGGATATTTAAGATGAAGTTAGAAGCACCAGTTGCAACGATAACTTCATCAGGCTGATCAGCTAAGATATCTTCGCTAGTAACAGCTTTTCCTAAACGTAAATCAACGCCCAATACTTTGACTTCATTTGCGAGATAATGAATAGCACGATTCATTTCTTCTTTTCTAGGTGGTACAGAAGCAATATTTAACTGTCCACCTACTTGAGTATCCTTGTCATAAACAATAACGTCATGACCCTTCACTGCAGCAACTCTAGCAGCTTCTAAGCCTGCAGGTCCTGCACCAACAATAACAACCTTCTTCTTATTATCAGCAGGAGTAATAGTTCTTTCATATTCATAACCATTTTCTGCGTTAAGAACACAGCTTAAGAACTTTCTGTTCTGGATAGAGTCTGTACATCCCTTATTACACATCATACATAAACGAATTCTGCATGGCTGTCCATTTTCAATCTTTTTAACATAATCAGGATCAGCTAACAATGAACGTCCATAACCAACAACATCACATACACCGTTCTCAATTAATGCTTCACCATTTTGTGGAGTAACGATACGTCCTACTGCAGATACTGGAATACTTACAGCATCTTTAACTCTCTTAGTATATGACTGCATGAAACAATATGGCTGAGTACCCATTGCTGGAATAGTATCATTCAAGTTACCTGTATGGTTAGCCTGTCCAACATGGATCATATTAACGCCTGCTTCTTCAAGCTTCTTCGCAAATTCAACAGCTTCATCAATCTTTAATCCACCTTTACCTCTTAATGGGTTATCAGTGATGATTGGAAGTTTATAGTCAATACAGATATGAGGGGCATGTTCTTTAATGCTTTCTACTACCTGTAATGCAAAACGTGTTCTATTTTCGAAGCTTCCTCCATATTCATCTGTACGATGATTTAATACTGTAGAACATAAAGCACCTACTAAACGGTCTCCATGAACTTCTACTACATCTACACCTGCTTCATACGCACGTCTTACGCATTCACCCATCTGTTTAAGAATTGTATTTAATGCTTCTGGAGTTACTTCATCAGTGAAATGAAGCATATCATGATGTAATTTAGCACGAGCTGCCTGCATATCACCCTTCTTAAACATTTCAGCTAAAGCCTGAACATCATATTCAGGATGGAAAATCTGAATACCTAATTTACAATCAAATTCATGTAATGCATCAGCTAATTCTTTATAAGCTGGAATCTGTTCATCCTTGAATAATTTTGGTGTTGGAGAAACAGTATTTACTGGTGCGACGTCTCCAAGTACGATATAAGATACACCACCTTCTGCAATACGTTTATAGAAGTTGAAGCTCTGTTTAGAAATTGAACCGTCACGTTCTTCATAGCCAGTTGTCATTGGTGGGAACATGATACGATTTTTCAATGTGATTGGACCTACTTTAATTGGTTCTAATAGTTTCATATTATTACTCTCCTTACAATACATTTTTAACCACTACTATTATAGCGCTTTCATTTTACAAATGATAGTTATTATACGCAATTTATAGGTCACATTTTGTCATCAAAAGAATAAATTATATGTTTTTTAAGACAAAAAAGTACGTACAGAAAAATACGTACTTAACTCATTAATATTGTTTCATGAATACGACCTGTGATGATTGTTCTTCAAATCCATTTTTCTGATAGAAGTAATAAGCAGGAAACTCTCTTTCCGTAATCAACATAATACGGTCTATTCCTCTTTTTTTCGTATAATCAACAACTAAGTCCATAAATTGAGTTCCGAGTCCTTTAGACTGTTCATTAGTCATTATGCCAAATTCATCAATCCAGAATTCTCTGCCATTATACCAATGTTTAATACGACCTAACGCAATTCCAATAAGCTGATCTCCATCATATAAACCAATAGATAAAGATAAGCGATTACCTACTAGATCATGCATATAAATAGATAGGTCCTCTTCATTCCATTCATCATTCCATGGTTCCCTGGAGAATATTTCATTAAATAATTGCGATATCTCTTTGACATGCGCCAAACATATTTCTCTAACTTCCATATAGTCTCCTATTCTAATTCTTCAGGAAGAATTGAGTATACAACATCATCTACAACTCCCTGATTATTTTTTGCAGATTTTCTAAGGATTCCCTCATATTTCATACCTGCTTTTTGCATCACTCGACCTGAATGAGGATTATTTTTATCATGTCTTGCACGTACTAAATCATAACCTTCCTTAAATAAGTAAGAAATGACTTCTTTAAGTGCTTCTGCAACATATCCATGACCCCAATAAGCCTGCCCAATACAATAGCCAATTTCTACTGTATTTGTTTTATAATCAATATTTGTAACAGAAATATTTCCAATGAGTGTACTCTTATCCTTTACGACAATGCCCCAGTTATAAGAATCACCCTTTTCATAAGACTGAATCCAGGAAGAAAGTAACTGTTTTGTGTCTTCTATACTTTGATGAGGTGGCCAAGTCAAATAACGAGTGACCTTTTCATCATTAGACCAATGATGATACATATCATCTGCGTCTTCTATTTTAAATTCTCTTAATATTAAACGTTCAGTTTCTAAACAAGCAGTGCCATGACGCACTGTTGTTTGACACAGATATCGGTTCTTTAATTCCTTCAACAAGTCCATATGAGGCTGAGTTAAATGTTTTAACTGTAAGTCTTGAGATGTCCATTCTTCTTGCAAATAAAGAACAGTATCATCTTTAGGTGTATAAAAATATTTGAGACATCCTTCATCAGATAAAGATAATTCCTGAATATGATTCTCTTTGATTGCTGAATAAAAAGCATCTCTGTCTTCTTTAGTTAAAAACTTATATGTAACATAAATCTTCATTATAAATCCTCCAATAATTGTAGCGCATAAGCCTTAAATTCTTCTTCTATCTCACGATAATAGTGTTCATTTAAATCAGGAACACTTATCAGTGTGACAGTTGGTCTATCTTCTTCTAAAGGCATCATCTCCTTTAATTCTGCTTCAAGTAGTAAGTGATCCATCTCTTTCCAGATATTTTTTTCTTCATTCTTTAATTGAATATGAAAAGCTTGAAATATTGTTTCTAGAAGCTGGTCTTCTATTACCTGATATTCTTTCATCTGTTTTTTTATAGGAGTGATGAGATCACTCATATAAGTTTCACTTGCATCATGAAATAGACATGATAAAACAACATGTTTACTATATCCTCTGCTTTGCGCTTCTTTTGCGCAGTTGAGAGAATGCTGAGCCACTGAGTAGAAATATTTAATATGACCATTTCCACGACATAATAGACTTAATGCATGAGCGATATCTTCTAGATATATATCCTCTTTTTTAATATGAAGTGGATCTACTTTATGTCCACTATATACATTCATCGATAACATAATCTTCTTAAACTGCCTTCCTCAAATGTATAATCAGGTGTTTCGAAGGGGTATTTGATTTCATCTTCATAATACCAGGGGTCATCATGTGATGAATTCTTTAGTAAATGAAATTCCTGAGCAGGCATATAGCCTTGTGCAATTAAGAAAGCCTTCTTTCCTTCTCTATTTGTACAAACATCTACAATCATCACGACATGTCCTGGTGAACCACCTTTTAAGAAAACATCTCCTACTCTTATTTCATTTAGTTTGATAGGTGTTGATTCACTTACCATGCTTGCACTTCCTGAATAAGCAAAGACAATACGCAAGTATTTTTTAAAACATTCATAAGAATCATCATAGGAAGCACTCTTTATATAAGATGCATGATCACTCTTAATGACGACACGATACCCTTCTCTCCATTTCATATAAGATAATAAGAATCCATCACTTAAATGAAATTGAATCTTATCGTATTGTTTGGTGTTCCAATAGTATTCTGCATAGACTCTCATCACTGAGTCGGCACATTGTTGGAGGTTTTCATTTTCTATCGGTAACTTAAATACCGCAATTTGTGCACTTTGATTCCACTTCTTTTTACCGTTATACAAAAGAATAGGACTACCATTTTCCTTTAATGGATAAGTCTGCAAGAAAAGTGCAAAATCACTTTGTTCTCGTGTATATCCTTTAGGTGTGGGAATACGTGTTTCTAAGGTTGTACCTTTAGTATTGATAAAGTTTTTATTTGTAGTTGAAGATGGTGTACAAGCTGTTAAAAGTAAACATAGAAGCAGTAATATTATTTTCTTCATAATCAACCTCTCAGATAATAAATAAAGCAGCACAGCATACTAATACAAAACCACTGAATATGAGACAATTAGTAAAACGTATAGGAAATAAGTCTTCTTCTATAATAAATGTATCACAAGATGTAGGATCATAGTCTATTGTGACGTTCTTATTGTTTTTAAAATATTTCATCTGGAAGTATGTGATAGAAGGCTTTCTTTCAATAAACTTCCCTTCTGCATAGTATTGAATAGTCATCCTGTATAAATTTAATTCTTCTTGTTTTATATCTATGATTTTTCCTGATGTCTGTAAAGAACAACGGGTCGCTTTAAGTCGATATTGAAAACGACTCACAAAACCTTTGACCATGATGACAACACCTAAAATACATATAAGTACAAGTAATAGTTTTTCCATAATGTCACCTAAAAAAATAATGACCTATAAGGCCATTAGATACGATAGTTACGAAATAAGTTCTCTTTTTTCACAAAGATATCTTTAAAGAATATAAGTGCCCATAGTCCAATCGCAATATAAGCAAAGTACTGACTAATATAATATGATAGTATTGTACCCATACTTAATATGATAAACCATTTCTTGAATGCACTTCTTTGAGCACGGCTGATTCTTTTCTTATCATAATAATGGCTTTCTTCACGAGGTACATTCTTAAATGCACTAATACGATAAACACCTAATCCTTTAAGACATGTACAAATTATATAATAAAACAAGAATGTTAATGCGAGAATTGCACAGCATATACATCCTGTATTAATCATAAACACGACAAACAGCTCCCTTCAACCCTTAATGCTATTCTATCATACTTTGATAAGGGATTTAAAGAGACGATACCATTTATAACCGATATAATTGGTTACTTCACGTTTTAAGAATTGAAACTTGGTATCTCTTGTGCGATATCTAGAAGATTGTGTTGGTGATGTATAGGCAGTAATACCTGCATCCTTTGCCTGAAGCATGGCCCTTTTCATATGTAATGGATCACTGACTATTAATGCAGTCTTATAATGTTCAACATCCATAATCTTTTTCGCATTAATGAGATTCTCTAAAGTGACTGTTGACTGGTCTTCTGTAAGAATGTCATCTTCTGGTACACCTTGACTGATTGCATAAAGCTTTGCATTATAAGCATCACTAACAGGATTTCCTTTTCCATATCCTCCTGTTGTAATGATTTTCTTAACTAGATGCTTGTTGTATAAAACAACTGCATGATTAATTCTTTCTTGATAAACAGGTGAAGCATGACCATTGTATGTAGATGCACCTAAGACAATTGCAACATCTGCAGTTCTTGCTTCATCTTTAAAACTATATATATAAATACTTACTGCATTAGAAAATACATAAACAATAACTAATGCAATAAGTATAATTAATTTCTTTAAGAGTTTCATGGTAATACTTAATAATTCCTCCACAAAAAACATCTTAAACTATTTCTCATATTTTTCAATCCTATGTATCAAATTACATCAATTTTACATATCTTTTTTGAATTGATTCAATAAAATGTATACAAACAGTAAAATAAAACATGTTCCAATCATAATCAAATACATCATACTCGTTGTAACTGTATGTCCCATAAGTGTAAATGATGTATCAAAACTTTGATGAATTTCATTCATGATCGTAGAAGGAACCTTTGTATTTAGTTTAATAAATAAACTATTTAATAAATGCTTACGAATAAGTGCTGTTCCATAGGTTCCTGGTAAGAACTTAATTATAGCACGTACTGCAGGTGTAAATTGAGATATGGGCATATAAGCGCCACATAAGAAACCATATCCTGCACTCACTACACTACTAACAGCTGAAATCTGACCTTGTGTTGTAAGGAAATAATTAATAATAGATGATAAAGAAGCACCAAGCAAAGTAAGCAAAAAGATATCTAGCAAACAATATAATATATCTTTTACTGGTAAAACAAAGTGACTTGTACCTAATACAATAAAACATGCAAGTAAAGCAGTGATATTAATAATCATAGTGATAAGTAAAGTAGAAATAAAATAACTAAGAGCTAATGTTGTTTTACTAACAGGTGCTATGAGTAAGTCCTTTATTTTATGATCTGCTTTATCTTGTACCATAATCATATTTGAACAGAATGATACTGTGACACAACTCACTGCAAGTAATGAGGAAAAGAGATAACCATTCACAAAAGCATCAATAGTCTTTTGTGATACAGAATAATACTTAACTATACTATCTAGCGAATCATGATAAACAGTCCCTAGAAATGTCATATATAAGACAATTAAGACTATTGGTGTAATCAAAGCTGTTAAGAAGCGTCCTTTATCCTTAAAAAATAATACTGTATGTCTTAATGTGAGATGATAAAGTTGTTTCACACTTGTTCACCTCCTGGGAGTTTATTTCCTGTTACATTTAAGAAGACATCATCCATTCTTCCTTTTACAAGTTCAAAGTCATTAAATAATTCCGGTTTTTGAAGAATCATTTCTTTCACAACACCCGGATGATTGACACGGATTGTGTAATGATCCTTATTATATGTATATGGATGTCCTAAAGACTTAATATCCTCTTCTTTTACATGATAGATATTTAAATAATCATAAGCATATTTCTGTTTTAATTCATGTGGTGTTCCAGAAGCTATTTGACGGCCATGATCAATAATAACAACTTGATCTGCTTCAGCGGCTTCTTCCATATAATGAGTCGTAAGAAATACAGTCATATGTTTTTCTTTTCTTAAATTATCAATAACTTCCCATAATATTTTTCTTGTTTGAGGATCTAAACCAGTTGTTGGTTCATCTAAGATAAGAAGTTCTGGTTCATGAATAAGAGCACGAGCTATATCTATACGTCTTCTTTGTCCTCCTGATAGCTTATTTAAAGGTTTCTTTAAAAAGTCTTTGAAATCTAATAATAAAGAGAGTTCTTCTAGTTTCTTCTTAAAAGAATTCCCTGTAATACCATACAAAGCAGCACGATACTTTAAGTTATCATAAACTGTGAGTACATCATCTAATGCAGAAGTTTGATAAACAACACCTATAGTAGTTCTTACTTCATCCATATGTGTTTTAATATCTTTGCCTTCAATGTATATTTCTCCTGCATCCCTTGTAAGTTCACCACATATCATAGAAATAGTAGTACTCTTACCAGCACCATTAATACCTAAAAAAGAGAAGAAAGTCCCCTTTTCTACACTAAAGCTTAAGTCATCTACTGCTTTAGTATCACCAAAGCTTTTAGTAAGATGTTTAATTTCAATACTGTTCATACGTTCACCCTTTTCTACTCTTAAGAGCTTTATTGATTTCATTTGCAAGATGGCAATCATTTAAATAATTAAATAATCTGACTAAAATATCTACTACAAGTATTGTGAAAAAGAAAAGTAATCCTCCTAAGACATCCTCATACATACCAATTTGATATCCAGCAATTAAAAGAATGATTTCTAAGAGTATTGTATGAAGAATAGTCTTCACTAATACACTTTGAGACTTAGAATAATAGATAGTTGTAGGAAGGCAGGCAAGAAAAGAAAAGACTGCCACCTCTCTTAAATAAGATACAGAAAGCATTTTTATTTGAGGCTGATCTATATGACAAAACAAGATTGTCGCAAACATTGATAATGTGTAAATCACAAAATATTGAATAGTTATTGTATGTATCATTTCATTTTTATCCATTTTTCATCCTCCTTATAATCCAATCATGTGTTTAAGTACACGTACATATTGTCTAGATACTATGAGTTTTTCTTTGTTTTTTAGTACAACTTCAAATCTTCCTGATAAGGAAGGTTTGATAGAATCAATCTTATCTGCATTAATAATAAGTGACTTAGAAGCACGAAAGAATGATGTACCTTCTGTTTCTTGTTCAAATTCATAAAGTTTCATTTTAGATTCATATATTTCTTTCTCACAGTACACAAATGCATTTTGATCTACAATTTCAAAATAATAAATACTATTTATATTTAAAGGATAAGCAGTTCCCCTTTTATATCCTATGATTTTCTTCTCATTTTCTATGTAAGAGACTATATTTTGTATTTCATCTGTCATCTTATGACATCTGATTATTGTTTCTTCAACTTTTTCTTCTGGTATCAATTCAATTTTTGTCTTCATAGTCTTCCTCCGTCAAAAAAATAATAACATAATAGATTATATTTAAACATCTTATCCTATTAAGTTGTAGAAATCGTATTGTAAGATGAAAAAAAACTAGGCGTTAGCCTAGTTGATTTCAATGGAGCCACATGCCGGAGTTGAACCGGCGTCCTCTGCATGGCAAGCAGATATAATAGCCATTATACGAATGCGGCCTCACTAACACTCGAGGAGTGCTCATTTATAATATCAAATAATAATATATGTGTCAATAAGGTTTTGTAAAAAAATGAAGGATCAGTGACGATCCTTCTTGTTCTTATCATATATGATCTTTAGACCTTTAAATGTAAGTTCCTGATCATAAATATCAATTAATTCAGTTTCTTTCGCAATAAGCTTGCCTAAACCACCAGTAGATACTACTTTTAGATTCTGTCCATACTCTTCCTTAATCTTCTTGATAATATATTCAGTCTTACCAATATAACCATAAACAACCCCAGCCTGCATTGCAGAGACTGTGTTTTTCGCAATAATATGCTGTGGTTTGACTAATTCAATTTCTGGATGCTAATGTTTGATTATTTTTGAGACATTATCAATTTCGGTTGACATTAAAAACTATTGATTTCAAAATCCCCTAAAGTGAAAAGTTAAATTCCACTTTAGGCGGGGCAAAGTTGCGTTTAGTCTTTCACTTCTTTCCAGTTGTTTTTTACTCTTACAGTTGAATTTACTTTTACACCTTCAATAGTTGAATTTTCTCCTTCAGGTATATAATTACTGTGATGTCTGTTTCTCTATTTCATGAAAGGCTGATTATCATGGCTAAATCAAATAAGAATCTGCATCTTACTCTTTCAGAAAGAGAAATAATTCAGAGAGGAATAGAAAATGGTTCTACCAAGACTTCTATCGCTGAAACTCTTGGAAAGGATAAATCAACTATAGGCAAAGAAATCAAGGCACATAGAAAACATTCACATTTCTGTAGTTTTGATCCTGCCTGTGCCAACAAGGACAGATGCAAGCATCACCATGTATACAAGAACTGTGCTGACTTAGTAGTTTTCAAATGTAAGCGAAGAGACAGATCTCCTGGCGCCTGCAATGGCTGTCCTAAATACCAGCACTGCAGATTTGATAAGTTCACATATTCTGCAGATATCGCCAATAAGGAATATATGGCTGACCTCATTAACTCAAGAGAAGGAATAAATATGACATATAGCGAGCTTAAGGCTTTAGCTGATATCATTGTCCCTCTTATCAAGAAAGGTCAATCACCATATCAGATCATTACTTCTCATCCTGAATTGAATATTTCTGAAAAGACATTATACAACTACATAGAATCTGGCGTATTTAGACAGTTCGGCCTGCTTGATATTGATCTAAGAGTCAAGACAAGAAGAATATCAAAGAAGGATTCTGTCAAATATAAAAAAAAGAGAAGACAGAAAGTTCCTGATAGGCCGCACCTATGATGATTTCATCTCATATACTGACGATAATGACAACGTTAGTATCGTCGAGATGGATACCGTCTACAATGGACAAAGCGGTCCGTTCATGCAGACTTTTAAGTTCCTGTCTTACTCTTTCATGTTTATTTTATACCATGAAGAGAAGACTGCAAAGGTTATGGTTGAAGGTATAGACCTTCTAGAATCGATATTAGGAAAAGAACTGTTCCTGAAAGAAGTAGAAGTAGTCAAGACGGATAGAGGTTCTGAATTCTCGGATGCAGAAGGACTGGAAAAAGATAATGATGGCAGCATGCGAACTCATGTCTTTTACTGTGATCCTATGGCATCACGCCAGAAAGGAAGTCTTGAAAACTACCACAAGGAGATACGTTACATATGCCCTAAAGGGACAAATCTCCAAGCGCTTGGTCTAGATTCACAGGAGAAGGCTAATCTCATAGTATCCCACATCAATTCCCAGCTAAAGGAGTACCTGAAGGGAAAATCTCCGCTGGAGATGATGGAGTTCCTTAATCCAGATTTATACAAGAGATTCATAGAATTTGGAATCAGGAAAATAGAAAATGATGATATTATTTTAAAACCATATTTATTAAAAGAAGATAACTAAAATCATTCGGAGAATGTATGAAACATGAGAGGCAGGCTGACAATAGCACATGAAAGTAAAGTGGAATTTAGTCTTACACTCGAAAAAATGAACGAAATTCCATAGCTTTATTGCGCCTTAAAATACCATGATTTATGACGTTAGAATCTCATTTCTAGTGTACGAATGATTAAGTTCCATTCCCAAAACAAAAAGAATATCAGAATTAATACCCGATATTCTTATGAAAATATAATCCTGAACGACTAAATTCCACATTATTTTCGTTTCTTTTTAAAGTGGAATTTAACTTTTCACTTTAGGTCATTATGAATTCACCATCAATTCTATGATTCATTTCTCTGCTTCCCATTCTGGCAAACGTAATATCCATTTCTGAAATCTAATCTATCGAACAAGCCGAAAGCAGGGAAATAGTAATTACACATACATTTCAAGAAGTTTTTTTATAAATTGAAACTTTCATTTGTTTCATATTTGTATTATGATATTTGAAGAAAGGGCGTATATAAAAATGAAATTTTCAAAAAGAATGGATCTCTTCGGAGAAAGCATCTTCACTACACTCGCAAATATGCGTAGTGAAAGAAAAAAACAAGGACTAGAAGTCATTGATTTGAGTATTGGAGCACCTAATATTCCTCCAACTCAGGAAGTCATGGAAACAATCGCAAATGAGGCAATGAAGCCAGAAAACTATCTTTATGCGATTAAAGATGCCGTTGATCTTCAAAACACTGTAAAAGAATGGTATGAAAGAAGATACGGTGTCACTATTGATCCCGAAACTGAAATGACATCATTACTTGGATCTCAGGATGGCTTAGCACATCTTGCTTTAACTTTGGTAGATGAAGGTGATATTGTACTTGTACAGGATCCATGTTATCCAATCTTTAGAGATGGACCACTACTTGCCGGGGCTAAAGTTGTTACTATGCCTTTATTAAAGGAAAATGATTATTTAATTGATTTTGATGAGATTAATGAAAAGACTGCACAGGATGCAAAGTATATGATTGTGTCTTATCCAAACAACCCAACATGTGGTGTTGCGAATGATGAATTCTATAAGAAACTCATTGTCTTCGCAAAGAAATACAACATCATGATTCTTCATGATAATGCCTATAGTGAATTATTGTTTGAAGGACCCGGACACAGCTTCTTAGAATTTGAAGGTGCTAAGGATGTGGGTATTGAATTCAACTCATTAAGTAAAACATATGGTTTAGCAGGTGCACGTATTGGTTTTGCACTTGGTAATAAAGAAATCATTGGAAAACTGAAATCATTAAAATCTAATCTAGATTATGGTATGTTCTTACCCGTTCAAAAAGGTGCGATTAAAGCATTAACACAGGATCAATCATGTGTAGAAAAAACAAGAAATGCTTATAAACATAGAAGAGACTTATTAGTCAATGGCTGTAAGTCTATTGGCTGGGATATCGATATGCCTAAGGGTACTATGTTTGTATGGGCAAAGATTCCTGATAAGTTTAAAGATTCTGAAACTTTCGTAAAGGAACTATTTGATAAAACAGGTGTTCTTGTGGTACCAGGTAATGCATTTGGCACTCAAGGTGAAGGTTATGTACGTATGGCTCTTGTACAAAGTGATGATACAATAGAACATGCATTAGACATGATGGATAAAAGCGGACTATTTAAATAGCCCGCTTTTTTAAATAATATAAGGAATAAAAATCATCAAGCCAATAATAGCTGAAATGATTGCACTAATAAGCACAGCGCCTGCTGCAGCATCTTTAGAGAGCTTTGCAAGAGGATGAATATCCGGTGAGGCTAAGTCCACCACGGCTTCAATTGCTGTATTGACAAGTTCTAATGATAAAACAAGTGCAAATAGAATAAGACAGATCATCCATTCAATCTTCGTAATATGAAAATAGAAACCACATAATATAACGGCACACATAAAAGAAAGATGTATTTTGATATTACGTTCCTTCTTAATTGTATGGATAATGCCTTCAAAGGCATGCTGAAAAGATTTTAAAAGAGATTGTCTAGTATGTAACATCAAATCTTCTCTCCCCTTTTTCTACCGGAATATCTTTCACTTCCATATCAGTGATGTCTATCCATTGTTCATTTTTCATCTTGTAGATGAAACGATTGATTTGTTCAGGTGTGCCCTGGACTTCTGCTTCTACACGTCCATCAAAAAGATTTCTAACCCAGCCAGTAAGCCCTAACTGAGTCGCATTCATCTGTGCTCTAAAACGAAATCCAACAGCTTGTACTCTTCCTGAAAAATAGATATGCTGTCTAATCATAGTGAAACCTCCTTAAAAGTATACATCACAATACCTGCCGCTACACCGACATTAAGTGATTCCATTGTATCAATAGGAATATAAAGAGAGGCATCAGACATCGCAATTGTTTCATCTCTCACACCATTCCCTTCATTCCCCATAACAAATGCCATCTTATCTGTTGATTTAATATCATCAATAGAAGACGCATTATGTAAACTTGTCGCAATGACACGTACCCCTAACTTCTGTAGTTCTGGAATAACATGACGCAAATCATCACGGACAATATCTAAATGAAAAACAGCCCCCTGAGTAGAGCGCAATGCCTTATCATTGTATAAGTCTACACAATCAGGACTCATGACAATCTGTTTAAAGCCAAAAGCAAGTGCTGAACGAAGGATAGTTCCTAAGTTTCCTGGATCCTGTACACCATCTAAAATCAAGACACGATCATAATGTTTTAAAATATTATCCTTCTTATGACATACAGCCATAATAGGCTGTGGTGTTTTAGTATAAGAGAGCTTTTCCATAACAGAATCAGACACAACAAGCACTTTATCCTGTCCTTCTAATGATTCATCTGTACTAATAACTAAATCACATAGTCCTGCTTTTTTTGCTTCTTCTACCATGTGGAATCCATCCACTAGAAAAAGTCCTTTTTCATCTCTTGTTTTCTTGTTCTTTAATTTTACAAGGTCTTTAATTGTTTTATTATTCACTGATTGAATCATACATGCTTTTCCTCCAATATTTTCATACGTTTCTTATAATCAGGCATTCTCTTTTTGACTTCTGCATAGAATCGAGGAGAATGATTTGGTTCAATAAAATGACACAACTCATGCACAATGACATAATCAATCAACTCTTTATCTAAATAGACTAAAGAGAAATTAAATGTCACAAGGTTTAATTGATCATAACAACTGCCCCATCTTCCCTTATATTGTTTAATTTGTATACGAGGCATAGGTCGATTAAATAAAAGAAGATATTCTGCCGTTCTCGTTTTTAAATATTCATAGAGTATCTGAGAAAGATATATACCTAACGCATTTTCTATATAAGAAGTATATACATAAATACTATCTCCATGAATTGCACATTGTTTCTTCTTAATATCTCTGAGAACAATTTTGTATTTCTTACCAAAGATATAGACATACCCATCATCTCTTAGATCAAAATAAGGAACATAAGAAGATAATCGTGCATATAAATCCTCTTCATTTTCATATATTAAATCACGAATATACTTCTCACTCGTACCAAGAGGTGCACTGACTTCTAAATAATTATCTCTGATCTTTACTCTGATTGTTTTCATCTTCTTAAATGAAACAATACAGGGGTATATATGTCCTTTTAATTCAATATTCCATTTTACTTTTTGCATTTTCTTATAAACTCTTCAAATATTTTCTGACTTTCTTTCTCTGTATACATAAATTCAGGATGCCATTGTACACCCCATACAAATTTCTTATTAGGTACATAACATGCTTCGACTAAACCATCTTCACTTATAGCCATAGGTTGTAAATCACTTCCTAAGTCTTTCACTGCCTGATGATGACAACTATTAACTGATAGAATTGTTTTATTCAATAAACTCTTTAACGGTGTATCTTCTACAAGTGTTACCGTATGCTGTTTGTTATCATAAGGTGGTTCCATTCTGTGAGTTATAGTACTTTTATATTCTGATGGTAAGTCCTGATACAATGTTCCACCACATAATACATTAAGCAACTGATGTCCTCTACATATTCCTAATATCGGTTTATTTAAAGCATATACTTCTTTAAATAACTGACTTTCTAATGTGTCTCTATAAGGTGTTAAATCTCCACAGTTTTCCTTCTTTTCTTCATGATAATAGGCAGGATCTATATCTGGTCCGCCAGTGAAAAGAAAACCATCAAAGTTTTCTGATAATTGTTTAATATCTTCTATATTTTCAATAAAAGGTAACATCACTGGAATACCTCCTGCATTCATAATACCTTTCAAATATCCTGGAAGCATCCAATAACTATCTTTTTTCTCATCAAATAAAGGTAATATTCCGATAATAGGTTTCATATAAATCAACCTCCAGAAACTATTATAAATAGTAAAAGAGCCTCTTTCAAGAGACTCTATTCATGACATATTGTCTTTATTTCTTCTAGATGTTCTAAAGCAAGTACATAACCATAATCATAGATTCTTTGAATCTTATCTAGATCTTTTTCCATAGAATCAATAATGACTTCTTCTGTTGGTCTTAATACAAGTGCCTTGCCTTCTTTTTCTAGCTTGTCAATATAGTCTAATGTTTCATTATATTTGATATGACGTGAAAGCAGGGCATCTTTAAGAAGTGGGTATTTACGAGACACGACCTGTGCTGCAAATCGAGTTGAAAAATTGAGTGTCTTCTTATAACCCTTTGGTCTAGTAAGAATAATCAAAAGCTTCTTATTACCATCTTCTATTGCTTTCTTTACAGGAATAGAATCTGCAATACCACCATCAAAATATTCATTCTCACCTATCTTGATTGCAGGAAATACGATAGGAATAGCACATGTTGCCTTTAACACTGTACAATGACGATCTATTTTATGACCATCTATATATTCTGCTTTTCCTGTATTCGCATTTGTAACACCTACAAGTACTTTTGTATGAGACTTATAAAATGTATCATAATCAAAAGGATTAAGTTCATTAAACATTGTTTCATAGGCAAACTTTAAACCAAATAAAGAATGATCCGTCTTATAGTTTCTAAGACCAATATAACGAGGATCATGACGATACGTTTTTAGTATCTCAAGATTTCTTCTAGGCTGTTTTGATACATAAGAAACACCATCAGTGATTCCTGCACTTACACCTATACAATAATCAAACATAATATCATGATCATTCAAACAATCCATAATACCACATGAAAAGATTGGTCTAAATGTACCACCTTCTAAAACAATTCCACTCATATACTTATTCCCCCTCAAATAAAGACATTGACTCTGCTGAGTTAACATCTACTATTTTATGAAAATACTCCTTCTGTGTCAAATCTCCCTTCACGACTTGCTTTGCAATAACACCATCTTTAATGTAAAGCAGTTTCTGAGAATAACTGGCAATCATTGGATCATGAGTCACCATAAGTATAGAAACACCATCTTGATCATTGAGTTCTTTGAATATTTCTAATATTTCATGTGATGTATGGGAGTCTAAGTTACCTGTTGGTTCATCCGCTACAATAAGTTTAGGATGAGTGACAAGGGCACGACAGATGGCTGCACGCTGTCTTTGCCCTCCTGAACATTCATTAGGATACTTATGAAGTAATGAATCGATAGATAAACGTGACGCTGTTTCTTTAACTCTTGTTTCTATTTCTTCCTGTGGCAAATTCGCAAGAGAAAGAGGAACTGCGATATTTTCAAGAATAGTGAGAGAATCTAATAAGTTGAATTCCTGAAAGATGAATCCGAGATTCTCATAACGAAACTTACCTATTTCATTTTCACCCATACTTCTTACTTCAGTATCATTGATATAAACCTTCCCTTTTGTAGGAATATCTATTGTAGATAGATTATTAATAAAAGTTGATTTACCTGCACCACTTGGTCCCATGACACAGATGAATTCTCCCTCATTCATAGTCATAGAGACACCATGTAATGCTTCAAAGGTATGGCTTGTACCAATACCATATATTTTAGTTATATTTTTCGCAACTAGTATTTCACTCATAGTACTTCTCCAATTTCTGTATAAACATTCTTCTTATAAATATAATAAGTCATCACTGCAAGAATCATCTGTGGAATGATATCCACACCAAACAACATAATAATGAGCCCTAAAGTATCCGGTGTATGCATATAAACCTGAGCCATGACAATTGCGAGATAAACAATAGGTATTGAAACAAGTAATGCATAGAAGAGAATCACTTCCTTCTTAATATAAGAAGCAATCTTCTTTCTTGTGCATCCTATCTTATAAAGATTACTAAAGGCTTTTACTCTTTTCATAGTTTCTGCAGCATATTTATACATAATTGTGATAGATAATAAGATTGTCATCACAATGTAAGCAATAATAGCAGTCATATATTCTCTTGGTGAATTTTTCTGAGCAATGATCATAGCACTCATACAAACATTTGTGACAACATAAACAAGAATAAGAGCACCTGAATTAGTCAAAGAAGTAGATAAATGACTTAAAGAAACGAGGTCTAAAGTATTTCCTAAACGTTGACTCTTGATTTTTCTAAGTATTTCTGGGATTGATTGCGATAATACATAAGCCGCTCCTATTCCACCTACAAAACAAGGGAATACAAATCCAGTTGGACTATAAGGAGTCGTAACTAATAAAATAATCGCAGTTATATAAATGAATGGTGGAAGATAAGAAGGTAATTTCTTATCCACAACCTTTTCATGAGATTCATGTAAGAGCGTCTGGATATCATGGCGGTAAACAAACCCTGAATCTCCTAGAATAGTTACAAAGAAAAGAATCGCAATAGTCATAAGTGTATCTGTATAGGCACGCATAGGAATCATGAAGATAGACTTATGAATATGCATAGAGTGATACATGATTGAATTCACTCCTACTGCCCCTGCCATACCCATCAAATAACCAATAGGTAATGCAATTAAAGAGATAATGATTTCCTGATAGAATAAATAGAGTGTTGAATCAAAAAAACTACTGCCACTCATCGCAAGAATCGCAAATTCTTTTGTCTTATGTGTACAAAAGAATGAGTTGGCATAAGCCATCATTAAACCACAAAAAATTATAACGACAAATGCGATAATACTTGATAATGGAACACTGACCTGTGAAAAAGATCCACCACTTGCAGCTGCTGTTTGATCCATTAAGTAATCATTATTAATAATATTAAAGAAGACAAATGATACAAAAACAGTAAAAAGAACAGTAATACCATAGGATATAGCTTGTTTCTTTTCACGCTTCAACATCTTACAAGCAAATTTAAATGTCCCCATAATCTTTGCCTCCATGTGTATGGCGATAAGAGTTAATACGTGTCACTCTTAAGATATTTTCTTCTCCAGGAAAATAAACTGGATTCTGTTTTGTTTGTTTATAGATGTCTATTACTCCTTTCGCATCATCTACAATTTCAGTAAGTTTCATCAAGCCATACATTCTAGGAGGAAGAACATATAAAGGTACTCCTGTATCTTTGAAGTGCAATTTAATTTCCATAAGCAGGTGTGGACAGCACATCACTACATCATATTGATCAATGACTTCGTGCATCAAGCTAAAGGGTGAGAAATCAATCTGTACTTGATTCTCTAAATGATTTTCTTTGATTTGTTTCTGCATACGTGTAGTGACATAGCTTGATGAGAAGCCCCCACCGCAGCAGATTAATATTTTTAATAGATTCATGGTGTATATTATATAAGATCATTTCATAGCACACTATTAATTTTCTAAACGTGAAAAAAAGTGCCATCTCTGGCACTTTAGATTACTTTGCTAACTGTTCTTTAGCTAAATCAGTTAAAGCCTTGAAACCTTCAGGATCAGCAATTGCGATTTCTGAAAGCATCTTTCTGTTAACGTTAACTTCTGCAAGTTTTAAACCGTGCATGAAAGTTGAATATGACATATCGTTCATTCTGCAAGCAGCGTTGATACGTGCAATCCAAAGCTTTCTCATTTCTCTCTTTAACTGTCTTCTATCTCTGTAAGCATACTTTAAAGAATGCATTACCTGTTCATGAGCTGTTTTATATAAAGCATGTTTGCTACCGAAGTAACCTTTAGCTAGCTTTAATGTCTTTTTTCTTCTGCGTCTAGTTGTAAATCCGCCTTTTACTCTTGCCATGTGTATATCCTCCTTAAAATTAACCTATTAGATACGAGACTTGATTCTCTTGTAATCTGATGGGTGTACTAATGTTGACTTAGCGAGATGCTTTTTCTGTTTATGTGTCTTATTATGTGATAAGTGAGATACGTATGCATGGCCTCTCTTTAATTTACCACTTGCTGTTTTCTTTAAGCGCTTCTTAAGACCGCTATGTGTTTTCATTTTTGGCATGATAAGTTTCCTCCTATTTTACTTTGCTTTTTTAGGTGCGAGCATTGCTGTCAATGTTCTTCCTTCTAGTTTAGCTGGCTTTTCAACGACGCAATATTCAGAACATTCCGCAATAAAATCGTCCATAATCTTCTGTCCAAGATCAACATGAGCCATCTGTCTTCCTCTGAAACGAATTGCTACCTTGACTTTATCGCCATCCTGTAACCATTTCAAAGTACGTTTAAGCTTCACGTTCTTATCGTGTACATCGATTGTTGGAGATAACTGCGTCTCCTTGATCGCAACAACTTTTGAATTTTTCTTCATTTCTTTTTGTTTCTTCTGCTGCTCGAAACGATACTTTCCGTAATCCATGATACGGCATACCGCTGGTTTTGCCTTAGGAGCAACACAAACTAGATCAAGTCCTGCATCATAAGCACGATTCATTGCGTCTCTCTTGCTCATAACGCCTAACTGTTCTCCATTCTGATCAATAACCAATACTTCCTTAAAACGAATGTTTTCGTTAATTGGATCTTCCTTCTTTACTGGTTTTGTTCTATCATAACGTCTAATAAAAGCCACCTCCGCTTACTTCATATTAAATAAAAAGTGAGCGTACTAGCGCCCACTTATCGTTAGAGTTTAATCTAGTGACATTGGCCCATCGACTGTATCAATCGGGCGAGAAGTAGGCACTTCTTCTTTCCACTTTTTACTTGTTCATCTTACCCAATATACAGGTCTTTGTCAATAACTTTTTTTTAATTTATTTATTTTTTTCCTTTATCTTTTAGAAGGTTTAAACATCTGTGTAAAAGAAGAAGGAAGTGGTGCTTTAAAAGTCATTGTTTTATGTGTAAAAGGATGTGTGAATGCAAATTCATGCGCATGTAGACCTAATCTCTTTAAAGGATTTGTACGTGCACCATATTTCTTATCACCAATAATAGGATGATTCAAAGAAGCCATATGAACACGAATCTGATTCTTACGTCCTGTATCTAAGAATACTTCCATCATTGTATAATCCTTAGATACTTCTAATGGCTTGTAGTGCGTAATAGCCAATTGTCCTTCTTTCGCAATACGCATCTTTAACTGTTTATCTTCTACAAGATGATTCTTTATTGTACCTGACTTACGACATTGTCCTTCTAATATTGCGACATAGCCTCTTGTTTTAACATACTTATTCCAGTTATGAGTTAATTCCTGATAAAGCTTCTTATTCTTCACAAACATAAGTACACCAGAAGTATCCTGGTCTAAACGATGTACAAGATAACACTGCTGTCTCTTCTTACGGCAATATTCCATCACCATATAAAACGCTGTCTGATATTTATTATTACGTGTCTCTTCACTCACTAGTCCAGAAGGCTTATTGATCACAATCATATCATCATCTTCATAAAGAAGTTCAAAAGGAAGATTCGTCTTCTTACCAACTTCTACTTCATCTCCTGGATGTAATTCAAAGGCATGATAAGTCTGTACTTCACCATTCACCTGTACTGATTTATATTTCAATAAATTCTTACAATCATTTTTCTTCTTACGAGTATGCTCCACAAGAGAATCTAATAGTAATTCATCTTTTGTAACCTTATACATTCTTTTCCTCCAAATAACGTCTCACTTCTTCTTCTAAATACTGTGGACCTTTTTCTAATAATACAGAAAGAGGTTCATCTGTATGATTAATACAGCGTACATCCTCAAATCCTACTTCAAGTAACACTTCTTTATCTTCACACTTTCCACAAAATGCGACAACAGGTTTATTGTATTTCTGTGCTAAGCGTAAGACACCTATTGGTGTCTTTCCATATAAAGTCTGATGATCCATTTTTCCTTCACCTGTAAAAATAATATCTGCTTTCTGTATTGCTTCTTCTAGATGTACTGTACGACTCACTGCATCAAATCCAGTCACTAATTTACCATTAAGTCCTGTCACAATCGCATAGCCCATACCTCCTGCTGCTCCTGCACCAGGTACACATGAATCATCCTTATCAACTAATTCACTCATTATTTTCGCATAATGCTTCATTGCCTGATCTGTCTTTTCTAGATCTTTCACCTTCTTTTGAGGACCAAAGACATAAGTAGCCCCTTCTTTTCCACATAGTGGATTAGTGACATCACACGCCCCTTCTACTTCTATATTTGATAAATCAAGGCGTGTTTTCTTAATATGATCAAGTGTTTCGAGTCCTCTCGCATTCATTGGAATACGTTGATCAAACTGATCAAAGAAACCATAACCCATACCACTTAATAGACCTATACCTCCATCATTACAAGCTGATCCACCCAAAGTCAAAAGGAAACGTTTAACACCATGATCATAAGCATATTTCATCATTTCTCCTACACCATAAGATGTTGCTTCCGTTCCGTTCTTTTCTTCTTCAGCCAGGTAATCAAGTCCACACGCCTGTGCACTTTCTATAATAGCCAAATCATCCATAATAGCGAGTTTTGCATGAACTGTCTTAAATAGTGGTCCCGCTACCTCTATTTCATGAATATCACCATGTAGATAACGATTCATGACTTCCATTGTCCCTTCGCCACCATCAGCTAAAGGACAAATATGTACATTATTATAAGCTCTCTGTACTGCTTCTCCTGCAGCATATGCAGTCATACTTTCTTTAAAAGAATCAAATGCAGCAAGTATTTTCATCATTATCACTCCCTGTATGTATTCTAACACAAAAAAGTTCATGGTCACCCATGAACTTTTAAGATTTTCTTTTTAATAAATAAATATTTTTCTTATAAACAATAACATAGAAAATAATTGATAACACAACTGCAGAAAGTGCATCAATCATTCCATGCTGCTTGATTAAGAAAGTAGAGATAATAATCCCTATTGTAAGAATTTTAGTTCCCTTCTTCATAATACTAGTTGCATGCTTTGATTTACTAAAAGCCATGCACATACCAATAGAGTTAAAGATATGAATACTAGGCAATACATTGGTTGGTGTATCAATCTTATAAAGCAAATCAACAAGTATTAACGCAATATTACTATGATCTAATTGTTTTGGTCTAATATCTAAACTATTAGGATAGATGACTGATACCACTACAAAGAGTGTCATACCGGTAAATAGGAACGTGATCATCTGCAAGTATTCTTTCTTATCTTTAAAGAAGAAATACCAGAAAGAGAAGAAGATATAACCAAACCAGCTGATATAAAGGAAAACAAACCACTCATTAAATGGAATCATATGATCTATTGGTGTAGAAATCATATGATATTGCGTCACTGGCATAAAATGTTCGATAAAGAAGAAACATACCAGATAAACTACAAAGTACAAAAGCGTCCACCAATAACGCCAATACTTTTTCATTAGTTTTTAGAGAATTCTGATAAGATTAATTCCTTGTTCTTATCAGTCGCCCAGTTAATTCCCCATTGATTAGAGAAGAGTAATAAATACTTTCCTCTTAAATCCTGAACTCTCTTTGTATCTGAAGATAAATTCAAGCTATATAGATCAATTTCTTCATTATCAATCCATCTAATGAACTGATATCCAAGAGGTTCTCTCTTGATATTTACGTTATATTCATTCTTTAACCGATATTCAAGTACCTCAAACTGAAGGACACCTACTACACCTACGATGATTTCTTCCATTGAACCACCAATTTCAGTGAAGATCTGAATAGCCCCTTCCTGAGCAATCTGTTCTACACCCTTAACGAACTGTTTACGCTTCATTGTATCTGTATTACGGATACGTGCAAAATGTTCAGGAGCGAATGTAGGAATACCTTCAAACTTGAATTTATGCTTAGGTGTACAGATTGTATCACCAATAGAGAAAATACCTGGATCAAAGACACCGATGATATCTCCAGAATAAGCTTCCTGGATTTCTTCACGGTCATCAGCCATTAACTGTTTAGACTGGCTTAATTTAATCTTCTTATTTCCCTGCATATGGAATACTTCCATACCCTTAGTGTATTTACCAGAAGTAATACGCATGAATGCCATTCTATCTCTATGTGCTTTATTCATGTTTGCCTGAATCTTGAATACAAATGCACTGAAGTCTTCATTGAATGGATCAATTGGCCCATCATCACTCTGTTTTGGCTGAGGAGGCATAGAGTAATCTAAGAAATGATGTAAGAATGGTTCTACACCAAAGTTAGTTAAGGCGCTACCAAAACATACTGGTGATAATTCTCCACGATGTACTCTTTCTAGATCAAATTCTGCACCAGCACCATCTAGTAATTCGACATCATCCTGAAGAGTCGCATAATAATCTTCACCAATTTCTTTAATTAATTCAGGATCATCATAATCAGTAATGATTTCCTGTACTTCCTTCTTACCACCCTGTACTGGTACGAAACGAATCACTTTCTTAGATTCTCTTTCATAAACGCCTTTGAACTGTTTACCACATCCAATAGGCCAGTTAACAGGACATGTATCCATACCTAATTCCTGTTCAATTTCTTCCATTAATTCATAAGGGTCTTTGGCTTCTCTATCCATCTTGTTGATGAAAGTAAAGATAGGAATATGTCTCATTGCACAAACCTTGAATAACTTACGTGTCTGTGCTTCGACACCCTTAGATGCATCAATAACCATGACTGCTGAGTCAGCTGCCATTAATGTACGATATGTATCTTCTGAGAAGTCCTGATGGCCTGGAGTATCTAGGATATTGATACAGAACCCATCATAGTTGAACTGTAATACTGAAGATGTAACAGAGATTCCTCTCTGTTTTTCAATTTCCATCCAGTCACTGACTGCATGACGCATATTCTGCTTACCCTTAACCATACCGGCTTCCTGAATAGCTCCACCATATAATAAGAACTTTTCTGTTAATGTTGTTTTACCAGCATCCGGGTGAGAAATAATCGCAAACGTACGACGTTTACTTACTTTATCTACAAATTCTGACATATAGCCTCCTTAAATTACGAATTGACCATTCTTGAAGATCTGCACTGTTTTTCCATCTTGAGTCACAGCTTCAATATCAAGGTCTTTTGTTCCAATCATAAAATCAACATGTGTGAATGAATCATTGACACCATGTTTATATAGTTCTTCTTTAGTCATCTCATAACCGCCCTTAATACATTCATTAAACCCTTTACCAAGAGCAAGATGACATGCTGCATTCTCATCAAATAATGTGTTATAGAATAATAGCCCCATTTCTGATATAGGAGAATCAACTGGCACAAGTGCTACTTCACCTAAATAATGAGCCCCATCATCAGTATCAATGATGCTTGCAAGTACATCTTTACCAGTCTTAGCATCAAAGTCTACAACACGACCTTCCTTAAATCGAATATAAAAATCATTGACGAGTGAACCACCATGGTTAAGTGGCAATGAAGAATAAACAATACCTTCTGTCTTTCGATAGTCTGGAGAAGTAAAGATTTCTTCTGTAGGCATATTAGGGAAAGAATAAACTCCATCAGTTGTAAAACTTCCTCCACCTGCAAATAAATAATCTTTATTCATATATACTTTTAAATCAGTTCCTAGACCATTTGTATAATGTAAGTAATCAATAGACATCTCATTAAGTGTCTTCACACGTTCTTCAAAAGATGCACGATGCATTTCCCATGCATTTAAAGGATCTTTTGTATCTACATAACATACATGATAGATTGCTTTCCATAAGGCTTCTGTTGCCTCCTGATTATTCATATCAGGAAATACCTTATTCGCCCACTTAAGAGAAGGTGCACCTACAATACACCAGCGATCAATACCTAGATCTAAATGATCATAGAATGTCTTAGCCTGTTCATGCATAGCTTTACTGTAAGTTGCCATCTTTAAAGGATCAATACCTTTAAAACCATCAGGATTTTCTGATGTAATAGTCACTACAGCAGCATGTTCTAATGCATACTTATTACGTAACTCTACCAAATAATCAGGCACATCCTTGAAATAATCTACATCATTATGTTCATATCTAAGTCTTGTAATATCCTCATCTACATAATGTGCGATTACATCTAGAGCCCCTGCTTTATAAGCTTCTTTGGCGATAGCTTTCACTAAAGAGGCACATTCAACATCCGCAGTAACTACAAGTTTCTGACCTTTTTGAAGATTAACGCCCTTTTTTACTATCAATTCAGCATATTTATTCATCATATCAATACACCCCATCTCCATTATTCTAAGAATTTTATAATCTTTGTCAACAGAAAAAGCATAACATATTACGTGTTGAATTTCCATTTTTCTTGTTATTATTTTACACATGTGATATGATATGTATAGCAGTTACACAGGACATTTTGTATTGGTTTTTTATCAGTAGTACACTATCGATTGCAAAAGCCTATAATAAAGTTGCTTGATGTATTGCAATTTACAGGAGGTATGTCAGATGACAGGTAAAGTAAAATGGTTTAAGGCTGAAAAAGGTTATGGATTCATTACAGTAGAAGGACAGAGCAAAGATATCTTCGTTCATTTCTCTGCAATCAACGCTGATGGATACAAGACTCTAGAAGAAGGCCAGACTGTTGAATTTGACGTTGTTGAAGGCGATCGTGGACCACAGGCAGCTAACGTTACAGTAGTTGAATAATCATCATAAAAAAAGGCTGATGCAATAAGCATCAGTCTTTTTTTGTCATATAAGCGATTAATAACTTCATTGTGTTCTCTACTGCATCTACATGTGAACGTTCCATACCATGACTTGCAGCCACACCTGGACCTATTAGTGCACCTCTAATATCCTGGCCTCCTCTTAAAGATGCAGAGACATCAGAGCTGTAGAACGGATAAATATCAACGGCAAAAGATAATTCATTATCTTTTGCAAGATTAATAAGTTTTGTTGTCATCTGATAATCATAAGGACCACTAGAATCCTTAGCACAAATAGAAACATCTCTTTCAGTGCAGCTTAAGTCTTTACCAATACATCCCATATCCACTGCAATCACTTCTTCGATTTCTTCTGGGATATATGCACAGCCATGTCCTACTTCTTCATAAGTAGAGATTAAGAAATACCAAGTATCATGAGGAATAATAAATTCTTCCTTCATTGTCTTTAGTAAGCCATATAGAATAGCTACGCTTAGTTTATCATCTAAAAATCTAGATTTAATGAAGCCACTTGGTGTAATTGTAGTTTTAGGATCAATACAGATATAATCTCCTGGCATGATACCTAATTCTTCTACTTCCTTCTTAGATGATACACATTCATCAATACGTACATGCATTGTCATATCTGTTCTAGGGGCATTCTTAGAATCGTCATAGACATGTGCGCTTGGAGAATTAGAAAGTATAGTACCTGTATAAGTTCTGCCATCTCTAGTTACTATTTTACAATATTCACCATCTAATGTAGGAACAATAGGGCCTCCTACTAAAGTGAATGCAAGTGTACCATCTTCTTTGATACTTCTGACCATAAGTCCTAAAGTATCAACGTGGGCACATAATGCCTTTGTATGATGACCGATACCAGACACCTTAACAATTAAGTTACCTTTATTGGTATGTATAGTTTCATAACCTAAGGCTTTGACTTCCTTTTCATAAAAATCAATAACTGCTTTTGTATATCCTGTAGGGGAATCAATTAAAAGCAGTTCTTTCGCAAATTCCATTACTTTTAATGCGTTCATATGAAACCTCTCTTTCTCACTTATTATAACATCTAAAAGAGATCAAGCATATTATCAAGATAGATTTCTTCTCTCACATGAATTGAATATTCTGGCTTCACCATATAATATAACAAAAACTCTAATACAAGAGCACTGCCTAGACTTCTGCCTTCTATCTTGAACTGTGTAAAGCCTAGTGGTCTATAAATAGACTGTATATCCTCAATACTAATAAATGAAGGATTATGCATAGCATGAGAGAAACGATAGCCTTGCTTTGCATTTGGTGCTTTACAAATATGATCAGGGATATCTTTACCCAAATTCTGCAAACTCACCGTTTCATAACATTTCTTTCTATCCTGACATCCTACATAACAGCATTCATTGCATAAAAATTCTACTTTATCCTTCTGTTTGATTGTAGATAATAATTTAAATTTCTTATTTAAGCGGAAATCAGGCACAACATAGTGGAACTCTTCTCTTTCGCATTCTTCTTTAAACTCATTAAAGTCAGTGATGACTTTAGTGGTAGAAGAGACCAAATAAAGATTTGGATATTTCTCCATCAAATAGTGTAATAAGAGATCAGAGTGTACAATTACACCATTGTTGCCTGCCTCATTAAATAACCTACATAATGTATTACATTTAGGATCTGAGAGATGTTCTTCTTCTAGCATAGAGTTACTAAAAGTAAGTCTTGCAGAAATATGATACGTCTTCATCAGGTCTAATACCTCACGAGGGTTATCTTCTCCTTCTCCAAGTCTTCCTCCACCCCATAAACAGTCCATTGGAGCGCCATAAATAGAACCTATTTCACACCAGTCATAAAAGTATTCTCTATGGTTGTAAAAAAGAGGAAGGAACTTCTTATATAGTTCATAAAATTCAAATAATCCTGGTAAATGAAAATAAGCTTTTTCCTTTTTTGACAATTCAATCACATCTTCCTATATTTTATTCTTTAAATGTTATCTAAAAATTTATGAGCCCCTTGTAAAAATAATTCATATCTTTTTTGTGTTACCTCATTATCTTCTTCATTCCAGACTTCAAAGATATATTCTTTATTATTTTGAATTATAGAGCATAATTGCTTTGCAGTATAATATTCATCATTTAAGTTATATAGTTTTATAATTCGTTTATCTAAAGTTTTATTATAAACATCTTTACTAGTATATCCTTGTATATGCGTTAATGGATCAACACATTGTTCATGATACTTTTTACAAGGTTTACAAATGTCATCTCCACCAATTGTTAATTTTAAACCAACAGATGGATTATCAATAATTTCATTGGCAACCTTATAAAAATCATGTCCCATTTTTTCGTCAGGAACAAATCTATCTATCCCAGATCCATATAATTTAATAATATCAATAAAATGATGTGGTTTAATTAAAATTGAGTCCATTAATTAATCTCCTTTTCTAAAATTGACCCTCTTTATATGCTCTTGCAATCACATAAGATGGTTCATAGAAAGCCCCATTTGTATAAGAATCAATTGTTTCACAAATTCTATCATTATAAACACGTATCATTCCAGATACATAGTCTTCATTGATTGATGCTGTATCTACAATTAAACGTGAATAAACTTTGCCCATATCTAGCGAAGTAGGTATGATGGTACAAAGTTCACGATCAACATCCATGATATCAAATGTACCTTCTTCTAATGAATATTCTTTAATCCAGTCACTTGCCACTTTATCAGGGTTTTCACTATGCAATACATTTGCAAGGCTGATCAAATGATATAAGTTATCGTAACCTACCGCATTAACAACATATCTATTTCTTTGATGAAGCTTTCGTGCAACGCGTTCAATCATGGAGCACATAAAGAAAAGATCATTCTGCTTAATCTCTTCGTCTTCAAAATATTTATTTATCATAAAGAATAACTCCTTTTGAAATAAAGTTGTTTTAAAGCATCTTCTGTACAAAATACAATTTGATGAGTCGGATACTTGAACTTAACAAGTTCCCAGAAAGCTTCTCTAGATATATCACCGCGTGCAAAATCATCCACATAATTCCAAATTGTATCATCAGCCATAGGTCCTTCCACACAATCATAATCATGTTTGATGCCTCGTCTACAGCTAACAACAAAGTCAAGCCATTCATCGCTCATTTCATTAAATACAAGAGTATTTAATAAGTGGTTTTCTACATATTCATAGATATTTACAACATGCCCACGTGGTTTCACTAACGCCCAGCGTTTGGCTTGTTTTTCTAAACTTGTACAATAGAATCCATAGCCAAAATCTTTATAATAGCCATCTACAATAATTTTTGGTTGTTTTTTAATTGTAGTATCACCTTGAAATAATTCTATTCAAATCATCCTTCCATTAATTCTTCCAATACTTTTCTTACGTTATGAGCTGCATCTTCCTGTATCTCAATAATACGTGCACCTCTTGATTTAGCCACTTCTCTTAAATCTACAGATATACCTGTATGGAATGAACATCCTACTACTAAAAAAACATCTCCCGGTTGTAATGTATAAACCATTTCATAAGCTAATTGATAATTTGGTGCTGGATCACCATAAAGAACTGGCTTATTGTATAAAGAATAAGCAATATCCATTTCATCATCTTCAGGTAAACCACCATGTAGTTCTAATGCATCACTACCTGCAAGTCTATGTAACCCATCAATATTCATTGTGATAATAGGAATATGATACTCTGCCAAGGCGTAATGCGCATCATTTGGTTTTGCACCATTCATATTCGCTTTTAATTGTCTAATAACTTCATTGTACTCTTCATGATGTCTTTGTGCATAGCTTCTAAATAGTTTTTCTCTGACATCCGGTCTTTCCATAAATGTAGGAATATTACTCTGTTTAGATATTCCTGCACCTGTAAATGCGATTATCTTCATAACATCATCTCCTTGTGACTTATTATAACACTTATAGAAGTCTTAATAAATCTTCCACCTTCTCTAGTATATAATTAGAATCACTCATATCCTTACTTTCTACACTACCCCATTTTGCGAAGGCAAAATCAATGCCTGCATTTCTTGAAGCAAGAAGATCTGAATAAGCATCTCCAATATAAATAACATCTTCTTTATTTAATCCTAAACGTTCCACACATAATAAAAGTGGTTCAGGATCAGGTTTATGTTTTGAAGTATCATCCTCTAGTACAACGACTTCCATATAATCATCTAGTCCTAAAGAAACTACATCAATATCATACTGCTTCTTATTCTTAGAAGAGACAACGCTAAATCTTAACTTTTCATGTAATGTCTTTAATACGTCATCCATTCCTTCATAAGGACTTGCCTGATATTCATTCACACATTTAACCCATCTTGCATAAACCTCTTCAGGATTGTTGACTTCTAGTTCTTCCATAACCTTCATACCTGGATATGAGGCAAAGTGATAGACTTCTTCTAAAGTCCATTCTTCCCCTTTTCTTCTCGAATAATCTTTTGTAATGGAATCATATTCATATCAAGTGTATTAACTAAAGTATTATCAATATCAAAAATAAGCGCTTTATATTTCATTATTATTTCCTCTCTATTTCTATCACATAAGGTGCATTCTTTTTATTCATCATCTTAAAACTTGATACATTATATGTATGTGTATCTAAATCTGATACATAAGTATCAATCCATGAGGCTTCTTCTTTACCCTGAGGATGTCCAATATAACAAGTTATAAAGATGACCTTCTTCATATGTTCAACCGCCTTAATAAGAGTTCTTTGAGTAACATCAAGTGTTGTTGTGATGTTATGATCACCTTCAGGTAAATAACCTAGATTAAAAATACCAATATCAAATGTATCAACATAATGATCAAAATTCTCATGAGAATCACGAATAAGGTGTGCTTTGTCTCCTACGAGTTCTTTTGTACGCTTGAGTGCTTCTTCTTGTATATCAAAGCTATAGACTTCCTTGCAGCATTCAATTAAACTCTTTGTATCATGGCCATTACCCATTGTGAAATCTACACCTATTTCTAAATTATCATATGTATGCATACGTTCATGCACATACTCTACTATACTTAACATATTTTTTTCTCCTTTAAAAAAATCCGGCAAATGCCGGATTCATTATGATTTTAATGCAGGAAGGTCTCCTGTATAAAGACAATATTCTTCTAATGTCCAGTTGTTTTCATACATGATCTTAGCAGCTTTTTTACCTACATAGCGGAAATGCCAAGGTTCCTGTGTAATGCCTGTAATATTAGAAGTACCATCCGCAAAACGTAATACAAAGCCATATTTATGAGCATTTTTACATGCCCACTTATATTCTGATGTATCACCAAATACAAGTCTCTTACCTTCATCGACACTTTCCGAACTCATATCGATACCAAGTCCTGTCTGGTGTTCACTCGCACCAGGTAATGCAACGTGCTGAATTGCGTAAAGTTCTCCCCACTTCTGTTTATATTCCTTATAGATTTTACTCTGTTCATCATAAGAACGATAACCACTATTGATCATGATATAATAGCCTTCCTTTTCGCCTGCTTTACGCATAGCAAGAAATGCCTTATAAGCATCTTTTCTTAATTTTGGATGGTCACATTTCTTAGTGATATATTTCTTATCAGGTGTGACTAAATCAGATGGTTTATAACTAGAAGGAAGGTATAAACCTTTCTTTACAAGAGTTGTATAACGTGCTGGATCAGTAATAGTATGTCTAGTCGCTTCTTTAGTAGAATCTCCAATAAATGGATAAGATGTACTTAATACAGCATAGTTATAATTCTTACTTGATTTATAAGCTTCTTCATATTTATCCATATCCTTGAACTTGAAACCAGATACAGCCATATAATTCTTCATCGTATTATAGCTATAGCCTTTTTCTAGAATATAATCTAAATCATCACTATCAGCTGTCTTTAAGATCGTCCAAATCTGTTTTTCAGTATACCCATTCTTCTTTAAAGCAGGAATCTGGTCATCTAACATTGGTGATAATGTATCTACTACATCAGCAGCTTTCATCTTCTTATGAAGAGACTGATATTGTTCAAAATCAGCATAATACTTAACATCCTTAGAATGTTTTAACCATGAATCAATATGATCTAAATAATCATCATCAATCACAATCTTCACTTTATCACTTGTTAGCTTTAATACAGCAGACTGCTGCGACCATGAATAGCCTTTCATTGCAAGTCTAATACGTGAAAAGTTAAATGTGATTACTAATACAAGTACTACAACAACAGGAATAACAACCTTCAAGACATTATCCCATCTTATTCTTCTACGACGACTGTAAGGAGAATAATTATAATTTCTCTTTCTTCTCATAAGTTTTTTACCTCTTTCCTTATCACGAATAATAGTACCAAACAGGACATTATTTGTCCACACTCCACCCTTATTATCTCACATTTTCACATAATTTACATATTACTGTTTAATTAATCGAACACAATTGCAAAAAGGGTGATTTTATGATATCTTTTACTAAGTGTGAAAAGGAGGTTTCCCCGATGCAATTAGTCATTTATATATTCATTGCGTTATGTACTCTTGCAATCGCAATTTTATTTACTGAAGTTACAGGAAAATTATTCAAAGCATTACTTGCTTTAGTAGGCGCTGCTTCTACTGGTTACTCAATCGCTTTAGCTGCACGTATGATTGCAAAGTCTACTAAATGGTTCAGTAAACCACCACTAATGAATACTTTCTATATTTCATCTGCGATTGTATTAGTATTAATCATTATCGTTACAAAAGTCATCTTAAAAAAGAAAAACGGTTAAACCGTTTTTTTTATTTGCGCTAAAAAAGGAATGCCTCGCATTCCTTTTACTGACTACTCCCACGGGCAAGCCCATGGGGTTCTTACTATCAAGTTTAGCTTATAATCGTACATCATTTTCAGACTTTGGAATACAAGTTCAAATCTATTTAAGTAAGAACTTTTATTACCAAGCAGTCCAACGACCACATTAACGGTAAATTTCTATCTTTCGATAAGGAAGTATAGTCAATCTCCCTGATGCTTATTTTATACTATTTTGATTCCACTATTCAATACTTTGATTCTATTAATCTTAATTCTTTTAATTATGTGGCTTTCATCCCATAAGCAAGCCTATGAGGTTTTCGACACTAATTAATAACATCTTCTAGCCTGGTAAAATTCTCTTTGCCAATAACCATTTCCCAATGTTGCAACCTGTACTGGTTTACCACTTGAAGGGGCATGTACCATACGGTTACCGCCAATATAGATACCGACATGATGAACACCAGAATATGAACCATTTGAACTAAATAAGATAATATCACCAGCCTGCATAGAACCACGATCCACCTGTGTTCCTACACCGCATAATGTCTTAGTCGTATTTGATCCAATATTAACACCAGCCTGATAATGAGCCCAGTTAACTAGACCTGAACAGTCAAACTTAGTCCAGTTAGGGTTTGCAATCTGACTCATAGAATGACATCCACCCCATGAATACATATAACCCTGACGTGTTAATGCTTTGTTCGCAATCGCAAGTCCTCTAGAAGACTGATCTGGACTAGGTGTTGGTGTTGGTATTGTATTCCCTCCACCATTGTTTGATGAACCACTGTTGTTTGATGATCCTCCATTATTAGAAGAACCACTATTACTAGAAGAACTGCTGTTGTTCTTATTTGGTGTTGCATGAGTTACACCACTTACTTTAGATTCATCTGAAGCCTTACTTAGTTCAACTAAGTTCTGGGCAATTGTACCAATATTGCTTTCATTATCAGATAAATCACTCTGCTTATCCTGTAAAGCCTTCTGTTCAGCTTCAAGTTTTGCAACTAATGTTTTCTGTAATTCTTCAGCCTGACTCTTCTGTGCATTAAGTGCAGTCTGAGTATCAACAAGTGTCTGTTTCTGAATTTCTAACTGCTTCTGTTCTTCCTTGATTTCATTCATTAAATCTGTTTCATAAGAAGTTAAATCCTTAAGAGTTGCAGCTCTTGAGAAGAAATCTGAGAATGAACTTGCATTAAATAAATAATCAACATAGGCATTAGAATTCATCTGACTCTGCATAGAATAAATTCTATCCTTTAATAAAGCCTTCTTTTCATTTAGATTGTTTTCAGCATTTGTGATTGCAGTATTCATATAAGCAATCTTCTGAGTGGCTTCATTGATCTGACTATTTAAGCTATTAATCTTATTTGCTGCATCTGAAATAGATAGCTTTGCACTATCAACATTACTCTGTTTGCTGCTGATTTCACTCTTTAAGCTTGCACTTTTTGTTTTTAAATATTTATTAAACTCTTTACAAGTATTCTGATTTGAACGAGTAAGTGTCTTAGATGAACAAAGCTTATAATACTTTGTTTCCTGACCTTCAAATTTATTGGCCGCTTCTACTGTATTCACATTAGATAAAGCAAGCGGAGTCACCATCGCACATGCAATAAGCAATGATACTATTTTATGTCCTCTTTTCACAAAATCACCTTCCTTTACGCACAGTTAATTATAACACAACTCCAATTAAAACCCAATGTCATATGTAAATTCACATAATCTTAAGAAGTTGTAGTCTTTCTGATTCTTCATGCTTTAAAACCGTCTTTTCAAGATAATGACTCCAACAATCTGCATCTTTAATCAGTTCACTATATGCATCATCTTTGCGTTCTTTATGTGAATGATTACTGATTGCAGTTAGAATAATGTTCTTTTCTTCTTCGCTAAATATAGGATTCAGTAATTCTTTCGCCAATTCGCTTGAACGAGTGGCATGCTGGAAACTAGAAGAATAAATAGGAACCGCAATATCATGAAGAAGACCGATAATAGCACATAACTCTTCATCTAGATTTCTTTCTTTTGCAAGTAATAAACATAATGTTTCTACCTGAAACATATGTGCAATAGCTTCTCTTTTATAATATCCATGACTTTTTTCATCTAAAAGATGTAATACTTCATCACGTAAGCTAAAGTAACGATTCATCGTCTCAGTCCCTTAGGAAATAAGTTTTTAACCTGATTGCTTTCTTTATAAAAGGAAAGTGGATACCCATCTACAAAGATGACACCAAAGCCTTTTTCTCCTGTTCCTTCTAGAGTTTCACCATGGATATATTTCTTGATTTCTTCACTTTCACTTGGAAAGTCATAACTTCTTTTAACATCTTGTTTAGTGAGCGTTAGGGCAAGAGAATAGCTAGGTATAAATCTATTCTTTCTCACTTCACCTAAATAAAGCCCATTACGTAATACTCTGATTCCTTTTAGTTCTGGGAAGTTCTTCTTAACTGCATAAAGATGTCCATTATTTTCGATGATATATGAAGGTACTTTCTTATTGAGATTCTCCTGGTAGAAAGCTTTTAAGACCTTTAAGTCCGCTAGATTAACTGAAGGTTTTATTGTACGTACTTGTTTTCTTGGGCTATTGCCTGGTTTTTTTAGTAAGGCAATAAAGTGTCCTTCTCCACGATAATGATGAGGATAACATCTCACTACTTCATCTAGATCTACACCTGGACATAAACCATTGGATTTATTTAAAGGAAGTAATTCAAAACCAAGTTCATCCACTGCATAATGAACCATTGCTTCATTTTCTTCATATGAGTAAGTACATGTAGAATAAATAACCATACCACCCTGCTTCAACATATCATAAGCACCTTTTAATAGGTTCTTTTGGATATGAGCACATTCTAATACCTTCTCTTCACTCCATGTATCTACCGCCTGTTCTAGTTTTCTAAACATCCCTTCTCCACTACAAGGTGCATCTAAGACAATCTTATCAAATGCTTCCTGAAATTGTTTAGTAAAGCGCATGGGATCTACATTTGTGACTATTGTATTATCTAAACCAAAACGTTCAATATTCTCACTTAAAATACGGGCACGAGAGGCTTCAATATCATTCGCAATTAATATACCTTCTCCAGTTAATCGAGATGCAATCTCACAGCTTTTACCTCCTGGTGCCGCACACATATCTAACACAAAATCATCAGGTTCAATAGGTAATGCATCTGCTACAAGCATCGCACTTGGTTCCTGGATATAATAAAGTCCTGCAAGAAAATAAGCACTTCTTCCTGGATGATAGTTTTCATCATAAAGATAACCATTTTCTACAATAGGATGATGTTCTACATAGTTCTTATCTAGTACTCTTTCTACATTTTTCTTATTTCTATTTAAATATAAACCTTTAACTGGCTTTTCTAACAAAGCCTTCTTAAAGTCATCATATTCATCTTTTAATAAAGACTTCATACGGGCATCAAATTGTTCCATAAATTCACGTCCTTTCTGAACTATTATACAAAAAAATAGATGTGTTGACTACTTTGGATATGCTACAATGTAAAAAGGAGGATTATTTAATGAGGTGTTCATGGGCTAAAAGTAAAGAAGCAATCAAATATCATGATGAACGATGGTGTAAAGAAACACATGATGAAAAAATGTTATTTAAGATGCTTGTTCTTGAAGGCATGCAGGCAGGATTATCCTGGGATACTATTTTAAAGAAGGAAGAAGCTTATAATCAGGCATTTGATGATTTTGATTATCACAAGATTGCCTCTTATTCTAAAGAAAAAATAGAATCTCTCTATGAAGCTGAAGGGATTATCCATAATCGTTTGAAGATCAATAGTATTATTAGTAATGCAAAAGCTTTCTTAAAGGTACAGGAAGAATTTGGTAGCTTTGATCATTACATCTGGTCTTTTGTAGATTATAAGATGATTGATCATCGTTATGTAGATGAAAAAGAGATACCTGCAAGCGATGCACTATCTACTAAAATATCTCAAGATATGAAAAAGCGTAGCTTCAAGTTTGTTGGTCCTGTGATTATTTATAGTTATTTACAGGCGATTGGCATTTATAATGATCATCTCATGAATTGTGAATGGAGGTAAAGGATATGACACGTATTGATGAAACTATTAAGAGACATGATAAGGGTTATAACTGTGCACAGGCTATTGCATGTACTTATTGTGATTTTGTAGGTATGGATGAAGAAACAATGTTTAAGGTAGCTGAAGGCTTAGGTCTAGGTGTAGGTTGCATGGAAGGGACTTGTGGTGCTGTTACTGGTGCATGTCTTCTTGCAGGATGTAAGAATAGTACAGGCAATCTAGATAAGCCAAATAGTAAAGCAAGTACTTATAAGTTATCTAGAGAAATCATGCAGAAATTTAAGGAAAAGAATTCTACAACTACATGTAAAGTATTAAAAGGTGTAGAAACAGGTAAGTTGTTAAGAACTTGTCCTGATTGTATTAGAGATGCTGCAGCTATTGTAGAAGAAGTATTATTTAATGAGGAATAGTCATCTATTCCTTTTTTATATGCAAAAAAAGCTGAGAATATATCCCAGCTTAGTCATCAATAATTGGTGCCCTTGACCGGACTCGAACCGGTACGGGTTTGAAGCCGGCAGATTTTGAGTCTGCTATGTCTACCAATTTCATCACAAGGGCATTGACAACGTAATTATTATAGTATGCATAAGAGATGTTTTCAAGAAAAAAATGGTTTATTTTGATGTGCTTCTCATGATTTTTTCTAGTACATATAGTATTTGAATTTATTTTCACTCATATAAGTAGCATAAAAAGAAATATTTTTATTTTTTTCTAAATGTATTCGCTTGCTTTATAAAAATCATTGACATTTGGTTTTAAGGCTCTTATATTAGATTCATATACAAAAAAGACAGCGAATTGAAAAGAACATTCAGTTTTTGGATTTACAGAGAGTTCCTAGTGCTGAGAGGGAATGATCCATGTGAATGAAATACATCAAGGAGTCGGGATATTGAAATGAAGTAGGTATCCACGGGTACGACCGTTATATCGTCAGAGTATGATAGTACTCACAGAGGTCTATATAGTGATATATGGATAAAATAAGGTGGTAACGCGAAGTCCCTCTCGTCCTTATAATCGAGAGGGACTTTTTATATATCCAAAGGAGAAAAGATTATGATTATTGTATTAAAACCAAAATGTGATGAAAATGATATTAAGAAAGTAACTGACAAGATTGAAGGCTATGGTTTAGAACCGCATGTTTCTACTGGTCATGAAACAACTATTATCGGTGTAATTGGTGATACTACTAAAGTAGATCCTAGA
>NZ_FR898867.1:2312-14210 GCF_000437715.1 Catenibacterium sp. CAG:290 | reverse complement strand
TTAACTATTTATTGACATTTAATAGTTTGTCTTTTCCCCCATTTTAACATACTTTCATAGAAATAAAAAAGACAGAAATCAATATATGACTTCTGTCTGTCATTTTATCCTAAATGTAATAGTTTCATAGTATCTCTAGCGATTTCTACTTCTTCATTTGTAGGGATTACAAAGACATCAATCTTAGAGAACTGATGAGAGATTAATCTATTTTCGTCTGAACGAATCGCATTTGATTCTTCATTGAGGAATACGCCGAGTGCACGAGAACAATCATCGATAATCAAACGTCTTAAGTAAGCAGCATTTTCACCTACACCCGCAGTGAAGGCAATCGCATCTAAGCCACCTAATTCAACGAAATACTGACCAATATATTTAGAAACAATACGTGAATATAATAAACCAGTTAATAATGCACGTTCATCACCTTCATTGAATAAAGCATTTTCAATATCACGTGAATCTGAAGAAATACCTGAAATACCAAGCATTCCTGATTTCTTATTATAGATATCTAATACTTCATCAGGTGTTTTATTCAATTTCTTACATAAATAAGGCATGATAGATGGATCGATTGTACCACATCTAGATCCCATCATTACACCTGCCAAAGGTGTGAATCCCATTGATGTATCAATACACTTACCATCTAATACTGCAGAAAGTGATGCGCCATTACCTAAATGACATACGATGATACGTGAATGTTTTGGATTACCTAATTCTTTAATAACCTGTTCAGAAACATATTTATGACTTGTACCATGTGCACCATATTTTCTAATCTTATAGTCTGTATAATATTCTAATGGTAATGGATATAAATATCTTTCTCTATCCAATGTCTGATGGAATGCTGTATCGAATACGAATACATGTCCTACTCCTGGAAGAGCTTCTTTGAATGCACGATATCCTACTAAGTGTGCAGGGTTATGTAGTGGTGCTAATTCACATAACTCTTCTACCTTACTTACTACGTCTTCATTTACAACAGCACTAGAATCAAAGTATTCACCACCATGTACAATACGATGTCCTACCCCTTCAATTTCTTCTAGCTTTTCAACAATTTTTTCCTTCACTAATGCATCTAATACTAAAGAAACAGCGACCTTATGATCTGGAATAGGTAATTTCTCTGTTTTCTTCTGTCCATTATGTTTAATAGTAAAAATTCCTTCTTCTAGTCCAATTCTTTCCACAATACCTGAGCAGATTACTAGTTCTGAAGGCATTTCTAATAACTGGAATTTTAATGATGAACTACCAGCGTTTACCGCCATGATTTTAGCCATACTATAACCTCCTTAAAATCATATAACTTAATTCTACTAAAATAAGATATAAAACACAACAAAAATATTGTAAGCGTTGACATTTATTTTAGGATTTTTTTTAGGTTTATTTCAGGACTTATTTCGGTTCTATCTATGGAGGAAATTAATCGTACTCCTGCAATACTTTTAATTAGAACTATAGACAAAGACCACTGCATCAGATTTCAGAGTAAATACTATTTTCCAGTAACTGAAAACGGTGACAGAAGATACTTTGCAAGAAAGACTAACTTCATGGTCATTGAGTCATTTGATCGACAGTTTCTGGCAAATATCGCTGATAAGCTTTATCTAATGGAAGAAGTACCCAAACATGAACTAGTATCAAAGGAATTTGATGCTCCTAAGGAAGCGCCTAAGAAAGAAAAGAAAAAGTATATTCCTCCAATGAATCATCCATGGAGAAAAGCCAGCTTTGCGAATTATGCTGCAAAACAAAAGCACCGTTGTGGCAATGTCATTAAGTTAAGAATTGACAGCTATCAAGGCATACAAACAAAATGTATGCCTTTTTTATTTTCTCTTGACAAAACATCTTAGACTTCATCTTCCTGCCTGATCTCATCTAAATAAATCCTGTCTTCTTCTACTATAAAGCGCCAGTATTCAATAAAGATTTCTTTATTATCCTGAGTGACTTCATTACCTTTAATCATTCTATCTCTCATCTTACCTTCTATATAAGACCAGAAGTAGTCATCACCTACTTCTACAACCATTGTTTTAAGAAGTCTGATATCAGAAAGTTCATTACGTATACCTTCATACTTCTTTTCATTTTGGACTATAATTTCAACCTTTCACCTGGCTTTATATATAAAGCATGTGGTGATTTAAAGCTTTTCGCAATATCTTCATTATATAATTGTGTAGGTGAAGTATGAATAGGAATAAAATAACGAGAATCAATCACATGTGCACAACGACTTGCTTCCTGTGCACTCATATTATAAATACCATCTACTGGTAATAATGCATAATCTAAATCATTGAAGCTTTCCATTTCAGGATAATAGTTTGTATCTCCAGCACCATATAATGTAATACCATCTACAGTCATGATAAAACCAACACATTCTTCTCTTGTATGATTCTTATTTTCTGCAGGTGTTCCTTCAATCATTACTTTCTTGATCTTCTTAATAGGATATTCACCATCCACAAATAGATCTCCATGTCTTAAAATCACACCATCACCTTTTAATGTGACAAGATCAACCTGATTATGATCACTATGTTCATGCGTTACAATCACAATATCTGCAGGCATATCATAACCTTCACCTGCATAAGGGTCCACATAAATCACTACACCTTCATTAGACACAATGCGATAACTTCCATGTCCTTGATACAATAATTCTGCCATTTTTTATATCTCCTTTATCACTTATTCAATTATAACTTTTCCTATTACATAGTGCGATAGAATGGCAAAAAATAAAAAAAATAAAATTTAGTTAAAAAAAATGTAAAAACATGTTGACGAATCGCATAACACTTGGTATATTATATGAGCGTGCTTGGTTGGGATATGGCACTAACACTTAAGCAGCTAATGTTTGATTATTTTTGAGACATTATCAATTTCGGTTGACAGCATTACATTTTCCTATACTAGATGTCATTTACTGGAGAACGAGCTGGATGTCTTGCATCCTTTGTCTTATCATAATTAACTTTTTTCTCTAAGTTTCTATTATAATCACGTTGGAATATGCATGAGAAAATAAGGTTTAAAATATATTCCATAGAAAGATTTGAAGCAAAGGGTGCTATTTTAGTAAAGATTTTCTCTCTTGAACCAACCCTTAATATCACATCACCATAATGTGATAGCTGATTATCGCCAAGAGAAGTAATCACAATCATCTTTGTCCCCTTCTCTTTTAATGTCTGGGCAATACGGATTATTTCAGCTGTTTCTCCTGAATAAGAGAGAATCATTGCAAGATGTGATGAAGAAGAGTTATAAGCTAAAAAGATCTGTTCTCCTTCTAATGTACGAATATTTACGTTACGTCCAATACGTGTCATCTTATGCTGGAAGCTTAATGCTTCTAACATGGAGTTACCATTTCCATATATATCTATAGACTCATATTGATTCATAAGTTCTATCGCTTTACGCAAATCATCAAAATCTATCAGCTTAATTGTATCTTCAATAACTTCTCTGCTCATCGTACCAAGTTTATAGGCAATTTGTGGATAGTTGTCTTCTGGACCAAAGGGGAAGTTAACATCGATTCTTTTAGTTTTAGTAAGTGTATATTGTAGTTCTGCTGAATACTTAATCTTAAAGTCATTATAACCCTCTAAACCAAGCTTACGACATAGTCTCACTATTGTGGCGGGAGATGTATATGTTCTTTTTGAAAGTTCCTTAATAGATAGATTCAATACATCTTCACCATGATTTAATATGTAATGGGCAATTTCCACTTCAGCATGTGTGAAATCTAATGCGAATTCTAATTGTGTCATTATACTCATTGTTTATCACCTGATCCAATTATATCATGAAACGTATTTTCAATAAACTTGATTTTTAACACTCTTTTTTGAAACAAAATTAAAACTCTATCCGTACATATTTACTTCTCTAAATGGTTATGTGAAAATATTATTGTACCATTAAGGAGGACGAACAAATGGAAAAGAAATTACCAAAAGATTTTTTCTGGGGTGGTTCAGTATCATCATTCCAGACTGAAGGAGCCTGGGATGAAGGCGGAAAAGGTTTATCAATCTATGATGTAAGACCTACACCAGAAGGACATGCTGACTGGAAAGTGGCAATTGATGAATATCATCGTTATAAAGAGGATATTCAGTTAATGAAAGAAATGGGATTCAATTTCTACCGTTTCTCTATTTGCTGGAGCCGTATTATTCCTAACGGTGATGATGAAATCAATGAAGAAGGCGTACAGTTCTATAATAATTTAATTGATGAATTGATTGCGAATGGTATTACTCCAATGATTACATTAGTTCATTTTGATATGCCTTATCATTTAGTAAAGGAATATAATGGTTTTGCATCACGTAAGGTTGTTGATTTATTTGAGCGTTATGCAAGAGTTTGTATGGAACGTTTTGGTGATAGAGTTAAACACTGGATGTCATTTAATGAACAGAACCTACATTCATGTAACTTAATCTATTCAAATGCGGAAATTATACCTGAAGGAAAATCTAAGGCTGAACATCTTTATCAGGTGGCACATAATGTTATGATTGCACATTGTAAAGCTGTTAAGGCTTTAAGAGAATTAGTACCAGATGCTAAGTTTGGTGGTATGACAACTATTACTAACTTCTATCCTGCAACTGATACACCAAAGAATAACTTATTCTGTCAGAAGGCTTATGATTTAGTTAATGACTGGGTATGTTATGTACAGGCTAATGGTAAATACCCAAGATACTATACAGCATACTTAAAGAACAGAGGTTGGTTCCCTGTATTTGAAGAAGGCGATGAAGAGTTATTAAAATATACATGTGATTATTTATGCTTCTCTTACTATCGTTCTAATACACTCACTGAAGGTGAATTTGATATGACTACACCTTTCAATGATATTGTAGAAAAGCATGTTGTAAAGAACCCGCACCTAGAAGCGACTGAATGGGGCTGGGAAAAGGATGCCATCGGATTTAGATGGGTTATGAATACTTTAAGTGAAAGATATGATCTTCCTTGCTTCGTATTAGAAAATGGTATGGGTGCTAGAGAATCATTAAATGAAAATGATACTGTAGATGATGATTATAGAATTGAATATCATCGTAATCATATCCAGGAAATGAAGAATGCGATTCTAGAAGATGGTGTTGATTGCTTAGGTTATATCACTTGGGGTCCTATTGATATTCCTTCTTCTAGCTGCCAGATTGCAAAGAGATATGGTTTTGTATATGTTAATAGAACTGATGAAGAACTATTAGACTTAAGAAGAGTACCTAAGAAATCATTCTATTGGATCTCTAAAGCATTTAAATCAAATGGTGAAGATTTAGACTAATAACCTGAAGCCTCATTCGTGAGGCTTTTTTCTTTTCCTTAGTATTATTTAGTAAAATACTAATTACTTAAGAATTTCTTAATAAAATTGAGTAGATTAACTGTAATAGTTTGATTTTCGAATATAAATAGTGTATTATGGCGTTGGTAAAAATGATTGAATACTTTTACTAGAGGTAAAAGTGGAGGTATCTAATGAAAACAAGTTTAGTTATTATGGCTGCTGGTATTGGTTCACGTTTTGGTGGAGGAATCAAGCAGTTAGAACCAGTTGGACCTAATGGTGAAATTATTATGGATTATTCAATCCATGATGCCATTGCCGCTGGTTTCAACAAAATTATCTTTATTATCCGTAAAGATATTGAAGAAGACTTCAGAGAAGTTATTGGAAATCGTATTGAAGAAGTCGCTAAGAAGTATGATGTAGAGATTGCTTATGATTGTTCATATAGAGATGGAGAAAGGCATTGTTTAAGAACATCCATATCTCTATCATTCCATGCATTCTGAATAGTGTAATAGTAATCGGCGACTATTTTGTTCATCTTCTTTTCATCAAAGGATGAGTTATTCTTTTCTGCTAGTCCTCTTTTCATATCCTTATGCATGGAGATAGCTTTATATCTACGACGATATTTTTTCATATATGAAAAACCATATGATATAAAAGAAAAAGTTATTAAACTAGCAATACGTCTTTCGGGTGTATCAACATATCTTACAGGAGAAGAAGAATGATGGGATGGAGAACCACTGCCTCCTCCTCCACCTCCACTTGATCCTCCTCCCCCGCCGCCAGCTCTTGCGTAAACAGGGGAAATAGAAAAACATAATATACATACGATAAATAAACATCTAATTAATTTCTTCATAAGTCCTCCTAAGAGATTAGAAATATTACTAATATCATGATACATGCCAAAAAGCCTAAAGTACATAGTAATAAGCCTAGCCACCAAATAAGTGTTCTTTCTTTTCTAGTAATAATAGAAAAGATAAGTCCTACAAAAGAAAATACAGGGCCAAGCAGAATGATATCTGTATAAGAATAAGGAGCGTGATTGGCACTATAAAAATAGATTAAAAATGCTGCGATAGATAATAAACCACAAATAAGTGGTATAGAGTTCATTTTTTTCATAGGTAAAGTATATCATAAAAAAAGAATGATAAGAGATATATCTTATCACTCTTTAACAAGTCTTATTCGTACTTAGCGACAATCTTATCGTATTCAGCGTTCTTCTTTAGGTTTTTGACAAAGACTTTTTTATTTGCCATAAGATGACCTCTTTTCTACAACTTTTGATACCTGTGCAATTACTGTACAGATAAATAAATAATAACAAGCCATAAAACAATAAATGAGCATCATATGAGCTGACTGCGTTGCGGCAATTGTTTTACCAACGTTAGTCAATTCTGCCAGACCAATAACAGATAATAATGAAGTATCCTTAATAGAAATAATAAACTGTTTGATGATTGAAGGTTACATTGTTCTTAAAGCCTGTGGTAAGACAATCTTCTTCACACTTTTACCATAAGTTAAGCCAAGGGATCTGACTGCTTCAATATCACCTCTGACGCTTTCTGCCATATAAGTGCCGGCATTAAGTGATAAAGCAACAGTACCAGCAGTAAAAGTACCGCCGATTTTTAACCAGCTAAATCCTGTTGGTCTTAACATCTGTTCCAAGCCAAAATATATGATTAGTATTTGCACAAGCATTGGTGTACCACGAATGATATAAATATAAAGGTTGGCGATTGCCTTTAATATCTTCATGATCACTGACTTACTTTTTGAAGTATTGACTAATCCAACAATGATTCCAATAATAGTCGCAGCTATTAATGATATAATTGATAATTCAATCGTAATCACTATAGCCTGATTGAATCGACTGGCAAAAAAACCTAAATTTTCAAAAAATCCTTTCACATGAATCCCCCTTTTCTTTTATGTTTATAAATTACACCAATTCTTAATATATGTCAAAGAATTTTTATCACAATGAAAATATATTATTAAAATTGTATTAAAAAAGAAACAAAGTGAGACTTTGTTTCCTAGTTAGGCATCAAAGTGATGCTTTTTGAAGTGTTTATAGTAAATAATAAAGAGTAGTGAGGTCGTAAACCAAGTGACTGGATAAGAGACAACAACACCTTTAATAGTTGGATAGTGTGGTGAAATGAATGTGAGCCAGGCAATACGTAGTACACATATACCTAAGCATACTAATATCATTGGTTTAATTGATTCTCCACATCCTCTCATAGTCCCTGAGAATATTTCAACACAGCAATATAAGAAATAGAATGGCATTAAGAACAGCATCAAGCTGTAGCACTCTTCAATAATATGTGGATCTGATGAGAATAATCTTGTGATATAACTGCCTGTTAAACAGAGTATTGTACTGATTGAAATAGTCATAACAAAAGCCATAGCAAGAGCTGTTCTTGTACCCTTTTTAATACGGTCATGAAGATGAGCTCCATAGTTCTGTCCACTAAATGTTGTGATAGCTGCACCAATGGCCGCAATCATCATCCAGAACAGGGCATCTATTTTTACATAAACTGACCATGAAGCAATTGTCTGTGTACCAAAAGCATTGATATGACTCTGTAAGACAATGTTTGAGATACTATACATTGTAGATTGTATTCCAGCTGGGGCACCAATCATAATAATCTTCTTTAGTACAGGTAGATGAAATTTCATCTTTGATAATGTAAGCTTGTAGACTTCATTTGTACGCATTAATTGAATAGTAACAAGCATAGCACAGACAAATTGTGCAATGACTGTTGCGATAGCTGCCCCAGCAATACCTTGATGGAAGATGACTACAAAGATAAAGTCGAATACAACATTCACAATACTACATACAATTAAGTAATAGAGTGGTCTTTTACTGTCCCCTACTGCTCTTAAGATTCCTGCACCGATGTTGTAGATTGCACCTGGAATCATACATAAGAAGTAAAGCTGCATATAGAGAGTGGCATCATTCAATATATCATGTGGTGTACCAATGGCATCTAGACATTGATAAGAGAAAAATAAGCCAAAAAGCATCATGAGTATGCCACTGACAATGGCAAGACTATAAGAAGTATGCACTGCCTGATGAATTTTCTTATTATTTTGTGCACCATAGTATTGGGCGATGACTACGGAAGCACCTGTAGATAAGCCTACATAGAAGTTAATGATTAAATTCGTTAAGTTTCCTGTTGAACCAACTGCAGCAAGTGCGCTTGTGCCTACTGCCCGTCCAACAATGATTGTATCAACAGTGTTATATAACTGTTGAAAGAAACTTCCTATAAGAATAGGAAAAAAGAAAAAAAGCAATTGTTTCCAGATAACTCCCTTAGTGAAATCTTGTGTCTGATTCATGTTATTCCCTCCTAAAAGATTAATACATGATATCATATAAAAAGAATAAAAGATATGTTGTCGTTTACTCTTTTAATCAAAGAAAATTCACTTAAAATAGAAAGAGAGGTGAAACCCATGATACTAGATATATCACAAGAAAATAAATATACAGAGACTGAAAAAGAAGTGATTGATTATTTAATGAATCACTTAGATTTATTAGAAGAGTTGTCTATTAATGATTTAGCGAAAAAAACTTATACTTCTAATGCAACTATTATTAGATTGTGCCGTAAGGCAGGTTATAGTGGATATAAGGCTTTAAAGGTAGATTTAATTAAAGAGAGAGAAGCGAATAAGTATATTGTAGAGAGTGTGGATTATACGACACCTTTTCAGTTTAATGAAACAACTGAAGAGATTATGAAGAATATGTTTTCTTTGTATCAGGAGAGTATTAAACAGGTATATTCTAGTCTAGACATAGATGTGCTCAAATCTATGGCAGATGAGATTATTCATAAGAAACGTATCTTTTTGTTTAGTTATGGAGATACACAGACTACAGTGATTAATTTTACGAATAAGCTTGTAAAAGTAAATATATTCCCTACTCTTGCAACACAGTTTGGAGAAGAGAGACATATTTCTAAACGCATGAACAAGGATGATTATGCACTTATTATTAGTTATAGAGGGCAAGAAAGACTTCTAGAATGTGTACAGACATTAACTAAGAATCATGTGAAAATTGGACTTATTACTGCGAATAAGAAGAATTCATTAATGGCTTATTGTGATGATTTGATTATGATTCCTGATTGTGAGAAAGAAAATAGAATTAGTACATTCTATTCACAATTAGCTTTTCAGTATGTCTTAAGTAATCTTTATGCGATTATTTATCATCAGGTGAATGATTGAACTTTTAGTTCAATCAATTCTATCGATAAATAAGAATAACAGAACATTTGTTTCTATACATATGAAAACTGTTTCATTGTAAGATGATTTGTGCTAGAAATGAATAAGGTGATGAACATGAATAAAGAAGATGTATTAAAGTTAGAGGAAGAATTAAATTTTGATCATTTTGATGCAGAAGATGCGTATTGCATTGGGAATGAAATAGTAAAGAAAACAAGTAAACCAGTACGTATTAGAATCGTATTAGATGGAGATATTGTGTTCCAGTATTTGATGCCTGGAAAAAAGGGTGTGGAATGGTTAGATAGAAAGCAGAATACAGTGGAAAGGTATCAACATGGCACTTATTATGTGTTTCTAGATCAAGAAGAAAGACATGTATATGATGAGAATGATTCTACTATCGCGATATGTGGTGGAGGTTTTCCACTTTTTATAAAAGATGAGTTACATGGGTGTGTGATTGTATCAGGACTTGCCCATGATGAAGATCATCAATTGATTATAGATGTACTAGGAGGATATAAGAATGAAGGTATTTGCGACTGATTTAGATGGTACTTTAGTTCATAATAAAAAAGTAACAGAAACAGATAGAGAGGCCATTGCAGCTTTTCAAAAAGAGAATCTATTTGGTGTTTGTACAGGAAGACCACTGAGCTGTTTATATGATGTAGAGGGTATTCCTTTTGATTTCTATATTATGTGTACAGGTGCACTATTATTAGATAAGGATAGACATGTGATTGAGGAACACCTTTTAGATAAAGAACTTGTGAGGGATATATATAATCATTATAGAGACTACTCTAACATTATTGTACAAACAGAAAGTGAATCTCATTTCTATTTTACTGGTTTTATTGATTTTCCTACTTTTACTATGATTAAGGATTTTGAAGAAATCAAGGATTCAAAGTTCTATAGTATTTCTTTAGTGTTTGATACCAATGAAGAAGCAGCAACATTTGTATCAGATGTGCATGATAGATACCCTATGGTATCTGGTTATCAGAATACGAATGTAATTGATATTGTATCAAAGGGTATTTCTAAAGGTACAGGTGTAAAGGCTATTAAGAAACATTTTAATGCGGATAAGATGCTTGGTATTGGTGATTCCTATAATGATTTACCTTTGTTTAAGGCAAGTGATTATAGTTTTACTTTCCATAGTTCTCCTGATAGTTTAAAGAAAGAAGTCAATGATGTGGTAAGTAGTGTGAGTGAAGCAATTAATAAAGTATTGTAGGCAGAGAGTTGATCTCTGTCTTTTTTGTGCACATAGTAAGATAGTTAATATGTGATACATAGTCATTACGCAAAAAAATATTTGAACGCCTTTAAATAGACTTTATGAGAGCCTTACTCAAAACATTTTTTTGATGAAAGTTGTATGATGTAGTTAAGGAGGAGATGCGTTATGTCTACTACAACAAACTACTTCATCAATCTCTATAGAAGTTTAATCATCAAACGTGATGAATTAAAGAATCAAACTGAAGAGAACAAAAAGAATTATTATCAAATGTATAAAGAGTTGTATAAAGAATATTATGGATTAATGGTTGAGTGTATCTTCCTCAAAAAGAGAATAGCCTATTGTCAGCGATGTAAAAATCATCATATCAAGATATACAAAGAAGAGTTAGAAGGCTATATGGATGCTGTGAAGGAAGATTATATGCATGAATTAGAGGAACTAAGAACTCATAAGAAAATAATGAAACAGCATCTAAGTGATGAAGATATGAAACAGGCAAAGAAGATATTCAAAAGAATCATTAAAAGAATCAATCCGCAACATTCATTATGGGAGCGGGTAGTTGAATCATATAGATATAATAATTTAAATGATTTAATAGATATAGAAATGTTGGTGGATTATGATAAACAATCCATTAGAAAAAACTTAGATAATACCTACCTCTCAGCACAAATAGAAAGACTCAAGAAAGAAATAGAATCTTTTGAAAATAGAAATCCTAAAATAACAAAAGAGTATCTAGAAAAGAAAATCATGATATACAGATTGTATAAATATAACTTAGATAAACATTATTCCTGTTATGAAAAAGTTACGCATGCATGTTAGGAGGAAGCATTTATGGATAATATGAAAGATATGATTTTAGAAGCAGTAAAAATGAATGGGATAGAGAATGTGGTTATGCCTTTAATGAACGAAATCT
>NZ_FR898867.1:0-2282 GCF_000437715.1 Catenibacterium sp. CAG:290 | reverse complement strand
AATCTTTTTGTCTTTAACTGATATTGCAGGAACACGTTATGTAGATAATCAGGATGTATTTAAAAGACTAGAGAAGAATGACCCTCTTCTATTAGAAAGAGAAGCAGATAATGAATATGATAGTAATGCGATTAAGGTACTTACAATGGATGGTGAAAAACTTGGATATATTCCTAAGAGTGATAATGATATTTTTTGTAGATTAATGGATGCAGGTAAGATAATTCATGCAAGAGTGTATTCATGTTATAAAGAGAATTATGATCCTTGGTATGTTTCTATCAAGATCTGTATGATAGATTTTTAGTTATTCACATAATAGAAAATAGAATAAGTGATACATAGTCATTACATGATTATATTATGAATATAGTGATTGATTCCTTCTCTATGAGAGAAGTCATATTGTTTATGTAATTTTTGGAAATAGTTTCTTATATTTTCTTCTATAATAGGTTCATGAGAAGGAATAGTTCCTTCATAGCCTTTTCTAGCTGATATCCAAGGATCCTGTGTATGAGTGATTGTTTCTAATACTTTAGCGCTATAGAGACCATATGTATGAATAACTAAATCAATCACATGACATTCTTCTTCACTTAATGTATTCTCTAATTCTTCAAAGAGTACAAATCGATCATCATCAATAGGATTAAAACTAAACTGCTTGAATAAATGATAAACATCAGGATAGACAGGACCATGAACCCATGCCTGTGAAACGTCTATAAATATAGGGTGATCATATAAGGCATAAGAGGTTCCCTGAATTAAATAAAGAAGTTTTTGCAGCATCAATGGTGTAACTTCATTTAATCCTTTAAACAAATAAGCAATGACCTGTCTCATCTTATCTGATAATACAAATAATTCTTGTAGATTACTCACTGCTTCTTGTGATTTCTTATAAGAAGCTGGAGTAATCTTATTTTTATTTTCCTCTAATTTCTTATAGAAATAATCAGGAGAAAGTAAAGCTTTTTTCATAATATTGGAATACTCAAGAGAAGGCACCTGCCCATCTAGATATCTTTTAATAGTCACTTCACCAAAACCAAGAACTAAAGCGAGAGGTCCTTTCCCAATATCATATATCTTTAATAATCTGTTGATATCTTCAATAGTAATTAGATTTTCCTTTTCTCTATATTGTGAATCTATTTCTTTAATATTTAAATCTAGTAAACCAGATAGAGATATTTCTTCACCACATTCATTACATGCTGCAACAGTAATCAAGAAAGTATATTCCTTATCTTTAATAACTTTTCTGATTTCCTGTTTCTTCAATGTGTAGGTTGTTTCTTTTCTGCAGTTTGTACAATAAGTGTGCTTCATGTTCTTATCTCCTTCATGATATGATTTTTATTATTTCGTATCATTATTATACTATGAGTATAATAGAAAATCATCAAAAAGAGAGTAACTACCGATTGTTATCCTGAATAGCTAAAAAAAGTAGAACACACAGTTCTACTTTTTTATATGTTTTCTACCAGATGCATCTGGAATATTTAATTCTGAACGATATTTGGCTACTGTTCTTCTAGATATTTCAATACCTTTATCTTTTAAGAGAGTGGTAATTTTCTGATCACTTAAAGGCTTTATTTTATCTTCATTATTGATAACTTCTTTGATTGTTTCTTTAATAGAATCAACAGAGTTATCTTCTGTTCCCTTTGGAATGAGATCACTTAGAAGAATAAAGCCCTTATCACAATATATATATTTATCCTTAATGGCTCTACTGATTGTAGATTCATGTACTCCAAGTAACATCGCTAAATCTTTTTGTAGAAGTGGATGGCAAGCCCCTCCATTCATAAAAAAATCTTGTTGATAATCTAGTAAGAAGACCGCAATATCATATATTAGATTCTTTCTTTGGCTGAGACATTGTTGTAACCATGAGACTTGTTTTAGTTTAGATTCTATATATTTCTTAGTTTCTTTACTTTCTGCTTCAAGAGACAAGTAACCTGTATTGATGTTTATATCCTTATAAATCACTGGATTTAATTGAACTATACCATCCTTGATTATAATATCGGGCACAGGATAATTGACTTCAAGAGAAGAACTATAGTTACTAGCTGGACGTGGATTTAATGTAAGGATAATTTGCAGTAGTTCTCTTACTTTGTTTTGTGATATACCAAGTTTCTTGGAAACAGCATGGTAGTGACTTTTAGAAAGGTCTTCTAAACATTCATCTACAAGTATTTTTGTGAGATGAATATCTTCTGTTTCTTTGAGGCGCTCTAATTGAAGAAGGAGAC
>NZ_FR898866.1:0-8055 GCF_000437715.1 Catenibacterium sp. CAG:290 | reverse complement strand
GGGGCCTTAGCTCAGCTGGGAGAGCGCCTGCTTTGCACGCAGGAGGTCAGGAGTTCGATCCTCCTAGGCTCCACCAATTATATCAATCCGAAATTTTTAGAAGAATGGAATTACGTAGGGCATCTAAATGCCGAAGAACCTCCTCAATTTAAAATTGAGGAGGTTCTTTTATTTTTTAGTCAAACTGTTTACAAATGATAAAAATCGTGTGGCTAGAAATGAATGAATATTCATTTCTAGCCCTTTTTAGTAGTTAAACTATTATGAAACAAAGCAAACACAACATCCACTACTCACCCACAAAGGTTAGGACTATTCTTGGACGCTCTATGGATGTGGCTCTTGATAGTCTGAAGCGCTCTGCAATGACCCTGTTTCCAACTTCACTCGTTGTCGAAAACTTCCTGCTCGTATTCTCCTTGAATGCATCATGATTTTTTCAAATTACTCCTCAATAGGTGAATTGTCTCATTTTTTTGAGGGTCACGGTCCACATTTTGCTTTTTACGAAACTATAATGAGTTATTTACCCGTTACTGCCCCTTTTCACGTTAGAATACGTATTCTTTTAATCTTTGCATGGCTTCCTGCAATAATGCATGTGGCAATGCAATGTTAAGTCTTATACCCCATGGATCATGGAACTGAACACCACTTTGCCAATCTACACCTACATCCCATCCTTTTTGAATAAGTTCATCAATAGTCAGATGATTCTTTAGACAGTAGTCTTCACAATGTAAGAACACCATATAAGTACCCTGCGTTTGAGATACTTCAATACCTTCTACATTATTTTTAATAAAGTCATAGGTATATTTCATATTCTGTTCAAGTACCTGATTTAATTCATTCACCCATTCAATAGATTCTTCACGATAGGCGCCTATTAAGGCATGCATGGATAAAACGTTCATACTATTGTAATGTGTTGAAGTGGCTACTTTGTTGAGCTGTTCTCTTAAATAGTCATCACAAATAATATGATAGCTACCAATAAGTCCTGCTAAATTAAATGTCTTACTTGGTGCATAAATAGAGATTGTACGTCTTTTAGCATCTTCACTAATACTATAAGTAGGAATATGTTTATATCCCTTAAATACAATGTCTGACCATATTTCATCTGATACAACAATGACATCATTTTCTTCAAAAACATTCATTGCCTGTTCAAGTTCTTCTTTTTCCCATACACGTCCACATGGATTATGAGGAGAACAGAGAACTGCTAAGCGAATGTTATTGTCTTTGATACGCTTGTCCATATCCTGATAATCCATGCGCCACACGCCCTCTTCATCCTTTACAAGAGGACTTAATTCAGCCACTCGGTCTGTATCATTTAATACAGTGGAAAACCCTACATAAGTAGGACTATGGAAGAGAATCTTGTCTCCCGGCTTTGTAAAGGCATGAATGGCACTTGCTAGACATCCTAAAACACCATTCTCATAACCAATATACTCTTTCTTTAAATCATGAATGTTATTTCTTGTCTTCTGCCAATACATGATGGCTTCATAATAATCATCAGATGGATAAAAATAACCAAATAGTGGATGTGCGATACGTTTATTGAGAGCATCCATTACACTAGGTGCTGTCGCAAAATTCATATCAGCCACCCACATTGGAATAATACTAAAACCTTCTTTAGGGAAAGTAGGTTTCTTGACATGACCTTTTTGAGATCCTACTGCATCCAAGGCCATGGCATCTTTTCCTTTTCTATCAATGATTGTTGTAAAATCGTACTTCATGACATTGTCTCCTTATTATTATAATAGGATGACTTGAAATGTTACTTAATAGACTGCATTCAGAATAGTATCAAGTGAATAATGTCCTTCTTTATAATCCACTATGATTGTTGTCGCATTATCTGGAAAGCTTAAGCGTGCATCATGAGGCACAAGTGTTTTTACTAATCCATAAAGTGAACAGCCATGTCCTACAATAAGTACTGTATCATCTTCTTTGCTTGATGCAATGATGTCATTAAGGAATTCTATATGTTTATTAATCACATCATGGAGATCTTCTCCCTTATATGGTCGATAATCCATTTCTAGAGTATCCATCCAGTCAGTAGTTTCTACATGTAGTTTTTTTACAAGCTGTGTATTGATTCCTTCTAAGATTCCAAAATTCACTTCTTTTAAACGTTTGTCATAAATAGGTGCAATATTATGACCTTGAAGTATAATCTCTGATGTCTCTACTGCTCTTCCAAGTGGTGATGTATAAGCCTTGTTTATACTATAGTCCTTTAATTGTAGAGACATGTTTTCTACCTGCTTAACGCCTAATTGAGATAAAGGTGAATCACACCACCCCTGTGTTAAATTGATTTCATTAAAATGTGTTTTACCATGTCTTACAAATAGAAACTTCATTGATTATTCTCCTTTAAATACAAAGTGTAGATGATGCTTATTCTTATCTAATAAGAATTCTTCATGTGTCTTAGCACCCCATGTATCATCTCCTGCAACACCCATCTGTTTCTCATTAATACATAATACTGTCTGATATGCTTCAGGTAATTCATCATGATGACGTGCATTTTCTAATTTATAAGGTGTGTAATGTAAAGCTGACATTTCAAAATCATCGCCCTCTAATAATAATACCTTATTTTCACCATGAATCAACACTTCCTTAACATGTGTTCTATTGCCACATTCCTGTGGGTAGAGATAAGGTGTACAGTTGTCTGTGACATTATAATCATATCTTCCAAGCATTGCCCCTTTATTTCTATCTATATAGTTTTCTTCTGGACCAAATCCATAATATGAGACATGCTCCATATCCTTATATAACTGAAATAATAGGCCGAATGCAGGCATTTCAATATTGGATGCAAGAGGCTGATAAGACATATCTACTTCTACTTTTCCATCACCATATACAGTATATGTAAGATAAAGTAGTTCATCTCCTAAACGAGGTAAATCATATGTATATTCAATCTTGCATGATGTTTCTTCTTTAACTACTCTCACAAATTGACATTTAGCATATAAACTTGCAGTTAACCATTCCCCATAGCGATAGCCATATTTATTTTCCACATCATTATTTGTAGAAGCTCTAAAGAAGTTTGGTTTTACAGGTACACGAATGTATTCTTCTTGATGATAACGATAAGACACTAATCCCTTCTGTTTTGAGAAAATGACATTGAAGTCCTTCCCTACTACACCAACATTCAAATAGTCTTCTATCACTTTAACTGGTAAAGAAGATTTCTTTGCTGTTTGAGGTTCATAGTTATAAATATACTGTTCATATGCATACACTTGATTATCTTTCTTTAAATAGATATTCAATGCATATTCTTTATCACCTTCAACCATAAACGGATTTTTAATTGTAGTTGTGCTTTGTGGCGCACATTCAATCATAACATTCTGTGATTTAATGACATAGCCGTCACATAACAAATCAATCTGTAAAGTGTATTCATTCAAATCAGTAAATAAGTATCTATTATCTAATTTAATTTCCTGTTCATTGATTGTGAAATCTACATATTGATAACAATACTTTACTTCCTGCATCTTAGGAGTATTCTTACGATTCGCAAAGACTAATCCATTACCACAGAAATCATAATCACTTGGTCTTTCTTTAAAATCTCCTCCATAACAGAGTTTTCCATCATGATATAATGCCTGATCGATATAATCCCAGATAAAACCTCCCTGATAAAGAGGATATTTCTTTTCTAAATCAATATACTTAAATAAAGCACCATTACTATTACCCATTGAGTGCGCATATTCACATAGAATGAACGGTTTGTCCTGATGTGTAGTTAAGTACTTTTCTATATCTTTCACATATGTATACATCTGGCTTTCGATATCACTTGTCTCATTGTAAGAACGATCATGGGAGATACCTTCATAATGAATAACACGTGACTGGTCTTTGTTTCTTAAGAATTGAGACATTTCATAGAGATTCTTACCTCCATGAGATTCATTACCTAAAGACCATATAATAATAGAAGGATGATTCTTATCTCTTTCATACATTGAATTTGCACGATCTAGAATAATATCTAACTATTCAGGCTTATTATCAGGAATAATATGTTCCTTGTCAAAGTACTCACTCCATGTACCATGTGTTTCTAGGTTCACTTCATCAATGACATAAAGTCCATATTCATCACATAGATCATAGACGAAAGATTGATTAGGATAGTGTGATGTACGCAATGCATTGATATTATGTGCCTTCATATTTAAGATATCCTGTTTTGTTTCTTCATAAGATACATGTCTACCTGTATAAGCAGAAAATTCATGTCTATTAACACCGTGGAAGATGATTCTCTGACCATTGATACACATAATACCGTTTATGATTTCAAACTCTCTGATACCAACCTGCTGGCTGATGCATTCTACTAAACCTTCTTCATCCATTACTTCAATAATCAATGTATAAAGGTGTGGTTTTTCTGCAGACCATAAATAAGGATGTTCTAATTCAAATTGAAGAGATGAACTATCTTCTTTTGTTTCACTCACAATAATTTCATCATTATATTTTAAAGTATAAATAACCTTTGTAGGGTGAATAACAGTTGGATTCACTTCTACGACAGCATGATCATATGTATCATTCAAATGTGTAAGTATCTTTACATCTTCCAAGTGTGTATGAGGTACCATTTCTAGTTCTACATCTCTAAATATTCCTGAGAAACGCCAGAAATCCTGGTCCTCCAGCCAGCTCCCGCTACTAAAACGATAGACACTCACTGCAATCTTGTTATTTCCTTCCTCTATCAAAGAAGTAATATTAAAGCGCGATGGTGTAAAAGTATCTTCACTATAGCCTACAAAAGTTCCATTAACCCATAAAGCCATTGCGGATTCTACACCCTTAAAATTAATATAAACATCCGTGTTATCTTTAATAACTGAATTATCAAAATATGTAATATAGCTGCCAATTGGATTATGTTCCGGAATCTCTCCTGGTATGATTTGTTCTGTGGCAGACCAAGGATAGATCTGATTGACATACATAGGTGTTCCATATCCCTGTAACTGAATATGTCCAGGAACATTGATTTCATCCCAGTTATCACTGTTGTAATCCTTGTTAGAAAAATCTTTAATTAATTGATTAAACCCATTAGCATAATGAAATTTCCATTTGCCATTTAAAGAATAGATATAACTACTCTTATTTGTATGCATCTCCTCTAGAGAGGCATAGCGATGTATTGAGGCATGTGCCTTTTTACGATTGATATTAAATACCTTTGGGTCTTGGACCCATTCATTGTTCATTTCCATATATATTATCCTCCAAATATAATTATAAAAATATGAGAACAAATAGAAATGGAATGGAGTATAATATAGGGTAAAATAGTATAATGTTGTATTTTTTTACTTTTGTTGAGGTATAATGGTTGTGAGGTGATTTAATATGGAAGACTTAGAAAAAATACTCAAACAGCTCTATCTTGTCTCAGGATTGAATATGTCCATCTTTGACATTAATCAAAAAATACTGGCTTCTTATCCTCATAAGAAATCCAAATTCTGCCATGAGATAGAGAAGAGCAAAGCTTCTGATCATTGTTTTATATGTGATATAAATGCGATGAATCATGTAAAAGAAACTGGCGAACTTTATGTCTATCAATGTCATTTTGGACTCAGTGAAGCAATTATGCCTTTATATTCTTATGGTGCTTTAACTGGTTATCTAATGATGGGACAAGCGGTTATAGGAACATATAGAAACTATTCTGAAATCATCAATAAATCTAAGCCCTATTTTGAAAATGAAGAAGAATTAAGACAACTTGTCACAAATATTACTATATTAGATGAAGATCAGATATATGCTTTTGTACATATATGTGATATCTGCGCAAAATACATTTCTCTCACCAATCGCATTCAGGCCAAGAACGATCATCTTGCCCAGGAAATAAAACAGTACTTAATTGCGAATTATAGTAAACCTATTACGATTGATCAGCTATGTGATTATTTCTTCTGCAGCAGAGGAACATTGTTAACTCATTTTAAATCTAAATACAATACGACTATCCACAAATTCTTATTAGATTACCGATTAAAGAAAGCTGCAGAACTATTAACAAATAAGAAACAAACCGTTAAAGAGATTGCTTATCAATGTGGCTTTGAAGACCCTAATTACTTCTGCAAAGTATTCAAAAAGGAGTACCAATGCTCTCCTCTAGAATTCAAAAACAAAGGGCTATAACGAATAGATAGTATTTACTACTACCTTGAGCGTTACAGTTCTTTTTCGTATATACAAACCCAAAAAGGTTATTCACTACTTCATATGTGTCGCCCTTTTCAAGCACACATATAAAAAGATGCTCAGTCGAGCATCTTTTTATATATACCTCTCTATTTTCAAAATACAGTCTGTCAACTGATTAAGACTTTCAAAATCAAAAAAGTTAACTTTCTGATTGTATGTTTCAATCATTGCTTTTATTTCTGCATTTTTTGTTAACTCATTACTAAAGCAAGGAGAATGTGACGTGCACTTATCCAAATATTAATTCATTTTATTCTCGTAGTCTTGCAATTCATGAAAAATATTATCTACGTAAACAATATCGTTTTTAATACGATACAGCATAAAATAGCGATGAGATAAAAAATTGATTCTTCGGTATCCTAATTCTCTTAATTTTGGATTATCACAGAGTTTCAGGCTTCCAGCAACATTTGACAAACTGATTTTTGTTGCCTCGAAATCATTTAATAAATTTCTTGCAGCCTGCTCACTTTTCTTTTCAAACAAAAGATATGCAATGAATCTATCAAAATCTTCCTCTGCATCCTTCATTAAAACAATCTTATAATCCATATTTTGACCTCAGATCAGAAATTACATGATCTGCATCCCTGAACTCTCCCTGTTCTCTGGACTTTTCTAATTTTGCAAGCATCTCTTTCTCAGTCATCGGTGCGTATGGATTTAACCCAGTCTGTCTTTTTATTTCAAAAGGAAATCCATTTGTCGCAACAGCCTGTGTTAAGAATATTCTGATTGCTGTTGTTGTATCTGTACCCAAATCTTTAAATAAAGCATCTGATTTACTCTTTAACTCGTCTTCCACTCTAACCTGAATTGTACTAGCCATATTCGGCACCTCACTTCCATCTTTTTCTATATTATAATGCTATATCATATCTACTTCAATACATATGTATTGCTTTTGTAAAGTTTACTCCATCCACTTACATAATAATGTATGTTGCATTCCACGACCTCATCGCCTTCCTATCAAGCGGATATTCGCAATCCGCTTCACTACCTGCTTTTTTCATGCATGAAAAAAAGTCCCTCATTGAGGGACTCATATATTACATATGTTTCTTTGCAAAGTTCCAAGTATCTCTGCACATATCTTCTAGTGTCTTTTCAGCCACCCATCCTAACTGTTCTTTTGCACGAGTAGGATCTGCATAACATGTTGCGATATCACCAGCACGTCTTGGCTTGATTTCATAAGGAATCTTGATTCCATTAACTCTTTCAAATGCCTTAACGATTTCTAATACACTATATCCTTTACCTGTTCCTAGGTTACAGATATGAACACCTGGTGTTGCATATTTTTCAATTGCAAGAACATGACCCTTAGCTAAGTCTACAACATGGATGTAGTCACGTACACCTGTTCCATCTGGTGTATCATAATCATCACCAAATACACCTAAGCAAGGAAGTTCACCAGTTGCAACCTTCATAATATAAGGCATAAGGTTGTTAGGAATTCCCTTTGGATCTTCTCCTAATAATCCTGATTCATGGGCACCAATTGGGTTGAAGTAACGAAGAAGTGTAACAGACATTTCTGGTACAGCATGCTGTACATCTGTTAAGATTCTTTCCATCATAGCCTTTGTAGAACCATATGGGTTTGTAGTCTGTCCTAATTCACAGTCTTCAGTTAATGGGACAACCTTTGGATCACCATATACCGTAGCACTTGAAGAGAATACAATTGAAGGGACATGATAC
>NZ_FR898865.1:0-501 GCF_000437715.1 Catenibacterium sp. CAG:290 | reverse complement strand
ATGAACGTTCTTTACATATTCAGGTTATTGCGACAGAAGCAGATGAAATTGTGAAAGAAGCACATAAGATCTTTGAAGAAGTAGATGACAAGGTATATGTAAAGGTCCCTACTACTTATGAAGGTGTTAAGGCAATGAAAATCTTAAAGGCTGAAGGTAAAAATGTAACTGCCACAGCTGTTTATGATTTGATGCAGGCTTATATGGCACTCGCAGCAGGTGCTGATTATATTGCGCCTTATACAAATAGAATTGGAAACTTAGGAAATGATCCTTTTGAATTAATGGCTCATTTATCTAATAGAATTGTAGAAGATGGTTATGACTGCAAGATTCTTGCAGCAAGCTTCAAGGGTGTACAGCAGGTAAGAGATGCATTTAATGCAGGTAGTCAGGCTATCACTGCACCAGTCAGCGTATTAAAGGCAATCTTTGAAAATCCAAGTATTTCTAAAGCTGTGACTGATTTCAATAATGATTGGTATTCAGTATACGGAGAAG
>NZ_FR898864.1:0-10674 GCF_000437715.1 Catenibacterium sp. CAG:290 | reverse complement strand
ACATTGAGACATTATCACATTGGAATCAGAGGGATTTCCCTTATTTTTTTCTATCTGTTGACAACTTCATATAACATTTCTATAATAGTTCTTGTATCTTTGGGGCAGGTGAAATTCCTGATCGGCGGTAAAAGTCCGCGAGCGTAAAGCATGAACTGGTGTAATTCCAGTACCGACGGTATAGTCCGGATGGAAAAAGATGGCGTTTTTATGAAATGACTTTTTCAATCTCCTATAAGATATATATATAGGAGATTTTTTTTCGCCATAGAAAGAGGCAAAAATGAAAACTAAAAAACTAGTAATGGCAGCTCTACTTGGTGCATTAGCTGCAATCTTAATGGTATTGGATTTCAATGTTCCATTCGTACCAATGTTTATTAAATTTGATTTCTCAGATTTCCCAGTATTAATTGGGGGATTTGTATTCGGCCCACTTACTGGTGTATTAATCGCATTCTTAAAGATTGTATTAAATCTTCTCTTTAAACCAACAACAACTATGTTTGTAGGAGAAGTATCTAACTTCTTACTAAGCGTATGTTATATGGGAGTAGCCTGCTTATATTATAGAAAGCATCGTACTAAGAAGGGTGCTGTAATAGGTATGGTACTTGCCACTGTTGCAACAAGCTTATTTGCGATTGCATCAAACCTATTAGTGATGTTCCCAATGTATGCCAAACTATTTGGTATGTCTACAGAAACCATCATTGGTATGTTCTCTAAGATCAATCCATTAGTAAAAGATATGACAACTATGGTTATTGCATCACTTGTTCCATTCAATCTCTTTAAATATGGTGTTATTTCACTAATAACATTCATTTCTTATAAGAAAATTGAAGTTATTTTGAAAAAATATTCGAATTAAGCAAAAAATATATTGATTAATTTAGCCATATCATGTAATCTTTATACAAAAGCGTGAGGTGGAATAAAGATATGAAAGTGGTTAAATTTGGTGGCTCATCGTTAGCCAGCGCAACTCAGTTTAAAAAAGTACATGACATCGTTCTAGAAGATACTGATCGTCATTATGTAGTTCCCAGTGCCCCTGGGAAAAGAAATAAAGAAGATACAAAAATAACAGACTTATTGATTCTAGCTTATTCGCATCACAACAAAGATGATTTTGAAGAAATCTATGACAGAATCAAAGAACGTTACAATGAAATTATTACTGAATTAGGTCTTGATGTTTCTTTAGAAGAAGACTTTAAAGAAATTAAAGAAGAAATCAAAAAACAGAATAGTTTTGATTATACAATTTCACGTGGTGAATATTTAAATGGTAAAGTATTAGCTAATTATTTAGGCTTCGACTTTATTGATGCTGCCGATGTAATCTATATTGATAAACATGGTAGATATGATGAAAAGAGAACAGATGCAGCTCTCACAAAAGCTTTATCTGAACATGATTATGCAGTTATTCCAGGTTTCTATGGACAGTTAAATGATGAATCAGGGCGTATTAAAGCCTTCTCTAGAGGTGGTAGTGATGTTACTGGTAGTATCGTTGCGAAATGTGCCTGTGCAGATTTATATGAAAACTGGACTGATGTATCAGGTTTCTTAATTGCAGATCCTCGTATTGTGAAAGATCCTAAACCAATTGCGACAATCACTTATAAAGAACTAAGAGAATTATCTTATATGGGTGCGAGTGTTCTACATCAGAATTCCATCTTCCCAGTAAGAAACGAAGGTATTCCTATCTTAATCAAGAATACAAATAGTCCAGAAGATCCAGGTACTTTAATTGTAGAAAGTACTTGTCATAAACCAGATCATGTTATTACTGGTATTGCAGGTAAAACAGGTTTTGCGACTGTTATGATTGAAAAAGATATGATGAATAGTGAAATCGGCTTTGGTCGTAAAGTACTACAGGTATTTGAAGAACATGGCTTATCATTTGAACATATGCCTTCTGGTATTGATACAATGACTATCATTGTGAATAGTGATGACTTTATTGAAAAAGAACAGGCTATTCTTGCAGGATTACATCGTGCAGTACAGCCAGACTATATTGTCTTAGAATCTGATTTAGCCCTTATTGCGGTTGTAGGTCGTGGTATGAAGGACAGCCGTGGTACTTCAGCAAGAGTATTTAAAGCACTTGCGAAAGAAAATATCAACGTTAAGATGATTGACCAGGGTTCATCAGAATTAAATATCATCGTAGGTGTAAGAAACTGTTATTTCAAAGCAGCTATCAAAGCTATTTATGATGAATTCATCACAAGCGAAGACGACGAATAGAGAAGCAAATTGCTTCTCTTTTTTTTCTTATAATATCGAGTGACATGTATATTATTTTGTGCTAGTATATAGACAATTCATAAATAAGGGAGGAACTATTTACATGAAATACAAATTTACTGCATTATTAATTGAAATTATACAGCCACTACTTACGGTATCCTATCCCTGTTTATGTAATGTTAGATGAGATTTCATATCGCTTAGCACTTAAGTCATAAGAGCCTTCATTTCGAAGGTTTTTTATGTAAAAAAGAGGAAAATGATCTCCTCTATACATTAATAGGTTTATTTCTTATACATATAATAAGACAGATGACAGCTAATATACAGGCAACAATATGAAATCTCATAAAGCTTACTAAACATATAAGAACCATAAGACTACCACATATCATATAAGTCGTATTGATCTTTCTTAATAATGCACTCATACCAATAGAAAAACATCCAAGTACACCTGTCAATAACACAAGATTTAATCCAAACATATGACAAATATTATTTACAGGTAAGAAATACATGATTACATATGCTATTAAAGTGATTCCTAGAAATAGTGTAGAAAGTGGGAAATTACTCATTAAAGGCTTTAATAAAGCATGATCAAATAGATGTATATGATTTCTTACATCCATCTCTACTAGAACACTAAGTATCGCATTAGACAATACAACGAGTATTGTAATAGTAGTAAGTGTTCCTAAAGAACCAACTAATTCTTTTTCTATCAAATGACGATCATGAATAAATAGTGTCATCACAATAGCTCCAAGTAACCCTTGCAATAAACTTAATATTCCCTGAAATATAGAAATAGAACTATGTGAATGAATACCACATATAGCCATCACAAAAGAACCAGCCATGCCAATAAGAAAACAGAAGGCACTCAACCCAAAAGGTACAATAACTGTATTATATTCAAACAAATGAAACAAATTATACAACATGCCTACTATCTCATCCCCAATAGAAGGCTGTAAATGAATCACACCATGACTATATACTAAATTCACAAATAAGAAGCTAATAGCCAATGCTTCATACTTCTTTTTCATAACACCACTCCCTATGCACTATTATAGTTCTTTTATATCTTTATACAATTGTATATTGAATGTAAGCGGTTCTTATTGTCAATACATTTAGTATACATTTAGATTATTCCCTTTGTGCACAACACGAATCAATAGGTTATAATGTATAAAGGGGTGATGATATGAAGAAGGGTGTCATGATGCAGGGCTTTGAATGGTATCTCCCATCTAGTCCACATTTGTGGAAAATATTAAGAATCAATGCCTTTAAGCTTAAAAAAGCAGGTATTACAGCTATCTGGCTTCCTCCTGCTTATAAAGGTGCATATGGAGTCAATGATACAGGATATGGTGTCTATGATCACTATGACTTAGGAGAATTCAAAAGCAAGAATACAATACGTACCAAATATGGCACAAAGAAGGAATATCTCTGGTGTATTAAGATGTTTCATCTGTTTGGAATAGATGTCTATGCAGATATTGTATTGAATCATCTCATGGGTGCAGATGCCATGGAACAAGTCATTGCCTATAAGGTAGATGCCTATCATAGACATAAAGTATCTAAAAGAAAAAGAGTCATTCGTGCTTCTACATACTTCTCATTTCCATCTAGAAATAAATATTCTGACTTTATATATAATTCAAAACATTTTACGAGTGTAGATTATGATGCATCTAAACATCAACATGGTCTTTATCTTTTCAAAGGAAAACACTTCAGTGAGAATGTTGATGATGAATATGAAAACTATGATTACTTAATGGGTGCAGACCTAGACTACAATAATCCTGAAGTAGTCGAAGAAGCCATTCAATGGGGACTTTGGTATAAAGACATGACTCATCTAGATGGCTTTAGATGTGATGCCATTAAACATATAGACTCATCTTTCTATGAACATTGGATCACTACAATGCGTAATCACTCTAAAAAAGAACTCTTTACAGTAGGAGAATACTGGGGTGATATTAACCATTTATGTCATTATCTAGAATCTACACACTTCTGTATGAGTCTATTTGATGTACCATTACACTATCATTTCTATGATGCCAGTCATTCTAATGGTTATTATGATATGCAAGAAATTTTCAATAATACGTTAGTACAAAGATATGACAAGTATGCTGTCACATTTGTGGATAATCATGATACACAGCCAGGACAATCTTTAACTTCTTTTATTGAAGATTGGTTCAAACCACAGGCTTATGCCTGTATCTTACTAAGAGAACAAGGTTATCCATGCATCTTCTATGGTGACTATTATGGAATCCCTCATGATCATATCAATCCTAAGAAAGATCTATTAGATTATATGTTGAAGCTAAGAAAACAATATGTAGAAGGAATAAGACATGATTATATAGATGATCCAGATGTGATAGGTTGGACTTATGAAACAGGACTTGCAGTCATACTCACTAATAGTAAAGGTGGTACAAAACGTATGTTTATAGGTAAGAAGTATAAACATATGACAGATGGTAAACATACTATTGACATTATTGATGGCTATGGTGAATTCATATGTGATGAAGCATCTCTTAATCTATATATTGCACAAAAATAGAAATTATTGAATATATTGGGTACTGTTGTATTTACATTTGTTTGAGTATATCGTGAATATGGAAGAGGAGCGAACATTTTGAATTTTACTTATGCACATGTGAAAAGTCTCAATGATATTGAAGCACATATTTATAAATACGTTATAAATTAGTGGTGAAAAACCTATAGGCTTGCCCATGGGAGTGGTCAGTTGAAGATGGGAATATTGTTTCAACTATTCCTATACAATATACATTCGAGAGGAAATTATGAAAGAACTAGGCGAGTAACTGTTGACTATCAAGAACAGTTACTTTTGATTTCAGCATTGCTGAAAGCCAAAAAAACATTGATGAAATCGGTCACATTTAGGTATATACTAATAATGCATGATGATACTAAAAGGGAGGGTGGTATTGGTGAGTTTTACATACGCTCAAGTCAGTAGTTTAAATGAGACAGAAGCGCAGGTATACAATTATGTCATGATGAATAGGGATAAAGTCATGGATGAAAGTATTCGTGAATTGGCACATGATACACATGTCTCTACAGCAACAGTCATACGATTTTGTAAGAAGATGGGATGTTCAGGGTTCTTAGAATTAAAATACAAATTAAAAGATCATATCCACACTCAATCAATTAAAGCAAAACAAGATAGTACTAATTTCATGAGTTTTGTAGCTTATACAAATACTAAACAATATCAAGATGGTATTCAGGAAGCTGCAGAAATTATTCAGAGTGCAGATAATTTTTTTGTATTAGGACTCAGACATTGCGCTGATTTTTCAAAATATATAGCGCGCACATTTTCGCATATTGGATATTACTGCTATGGGTTTGTGGATAATCTTTATCCCGCACAGGATGTTCCTGAAGGAGAAACTTCTGTTATTATGATTATCTATGATAAATCTCTAGAAGATCTGATTTTTGAAGAAATTAGAAAATACAAAAGTAAACATTATCAGGTTATCCTGCTTTCAAGTGAAAATGTTGGTGCTATGGAACATCTATGTGATGATGTGATTCACGTGACAGATGGGAAAGTGAAGCATGGGTCGCTTACTTCTGGTGTTCCTATGTTATACGCAGTTGAGAAAATTGTTGCTATACTTACAAAAGATGAAATTGAAGAATAACTGTTCCGCTAGATCAGTTATTCTTTTTTAATTAGACCACCAACACAAATAACAATTAGTGTTACATATATATCTAACGAGTAACTATATTAAAGTAAATAGTTACTTTTTTTCTTTCGGTTTTTATTCATATAATAAATGAAATTGTTTTTTTTGCTATTGGTACGAAATATAGATGATTTTTATTATAAGCAAAACATTAAAAATAGATAAGCACAGCAAATGTTTCGAGTGAGTGTTACCTGTTACATTATGTATCAAATTAATTGTTTTTAAATTATTTCTATGATATTTTTTTCATGGTTTTTTCTAAACATTAACAATAACTTAAAAAAGGTGCTTATATGAAGAAAAAAATAACTTTTATTAGTTTAATTATTATATGCATCATAATGTTTCTGATTACTACTTTCTGTCCATTTTACAAGGTAGAAGGAAACTCTATGAGCCCAACATTAAAGAATAATGATTATGTATGTATCAAAAAAACAAAATCTTTTAAACAGGGAGACTTAATCGCTTTTGAATACAACAATAAGCTTCTTGTAAGAAGAGTCATCGCCTTAAGTAATGATGAAGTCAATATTGATACAAATGGCTATGTATTTGTGAATGATAAGAAGCTAGAAGAAGACTATCTAACAAGTAGAAAAGACAATCCATTACGTGATGAAGTCTTTCCTTATACTGTACCTAATGGAAAGGTCTTTGTACTTGGAGACGATAGAACGCAATCTATAGATTCTAGAATGCGTGATTTAGGATGTATTGATCAAAAACAAATTATCGGAAAAGTTGTCATGAGGATTTATCCGATTACACGCTTTTCTATTTATTAAAAGAAAGGAGAGAATATGACAGATTATAATATTTTAAATAAGCCTGGCAGAAAGAAGTAGATGGTAAAAACTATAAGATTAACAATTTGACACCAGGTTATTATTTAGTAAAGGATAAAGATGGTTCAGTATCTGGACAGGATTCTGCAGACTATGATATTGGGGATGCAGTTCCATTCCAGTTAACTGGTACTGTAGCTCAGGATTATAATGATTACAAAGGTGCTTATCAGTTAGTATTCCATGATACTTTATCAAATGGTTTAACATTTAATGCATCTTCTGTTAAAGTATATGTAAATGACAGCACGGATCCAGTTGACACAGATAAGTATACAATTACAAATCCAACAGCTGATGGTCATTCTTTTGATGTGACTATTCATGACGTAAAATCTTTAGGGACTGATGTATCAAAAGTAAGAGTTGAATATACAGCCGAATTAAATGAAAATGCAGTCATTGGTTCTTTAGGTAACCCAAATAAAATGTATATGGAATTCTCTAACAACCCTAACAATGAACAGGGTGGAGATAAAGGGCAGACAGCAGAAGATAAAGTAATCGTATTTACATATAAAGTAGTTATCAACGAAATTGATTCTCGTAGAGTCCCACTTGCTGGTGCAGCCTTCAAATTAGAAAAAGTACTTACAAATGGTGAAAAGAAATTAGTAAAAGAATGTACAATTGGTGCCGATGAAAACGATCTTGAGAAAACAAAATTTGAATTCACAGGTTTAGATGATGGTCAATATATCCTTACAGAAACAGTTGCTCCAGAAGGGTATAACACAATGCATCCAATAACATTCTCTATTGTCGCATCTCATGATACAGTATCTGCTGATCCAAAGTTAACTGATTTAAATGGTAATCCTGTTAATGGTGAAATTGAATTTACTGCCAACAAAGATAAAGGTACATTAACTGCAGCTGTAGTTAACTACCAGGGTGATGAACTTCCAAGTACTGGTGGTATGGGTACTACAATTCTATATGCTGCTGGTGTAATCTTAATTCTTGCAGCAGGTGCATTCTTAGTAATGCAGAAAAAAGCTGAAAATAAATAATTTAAAATAGAAAGGAGATGTCCTATAATGAAAAAGAAGATAATTAATCTATTTATCGGAATACTTTTTATTGCAGGACTCTCCTTACTTATTTATCCAAGCTTTAGTAATTATTGGAATCAAAGACATCAGACCAGGGCGATTGCTGGATATGAGGAAAAGGTCGAAGACCTGACTGAAAAACAGTATGAAAAGCTCTGGAATGATGCCACTTTATACAACAAAAATTTAAGACATACAATGTATGCCTTAAATGATGACGAGAAAAAAGTATACAATGAGACTCTAGATGTTACTTCGACTGGTATGATGGGTTATGTAGAAATCCCTAAGATCAATGTATCACTTCCTATTTATCATGGAACAGATGCTGAAATCTTACAGATTGCGATAGGACATATCCCAGGAACATCATTACCAGTAGGAGGAGAAAGTACTCATTGTGTTATATCTGGACATAGAGGATTACCAAGTGCCGAGCTTTTCACTGATATTGATCAGTTAAAGATAGGTGATACATTCATGCTTCAGATATTAGATCAAACTCTTTATTATGAGGTCGATCAAATTAAAACTGTTCTTCCTACAGAAAAAGATGATTTAAAGATTGTGGAAGGACAGGACTATTGTACACTTATGACTTGTACACCTTATGGTGTCAATACCCATAGACTACTTGTCAGAGGTCATCGTATTAATAAGACAAATCTAAGAATTAGAAGAGATCTAGTTAAAACAGACCCAGTACTTCTAGATATATTCTGGATAATACTTGCAATTATTATTGCATTTATCTGGTATCTCACATCAAAGAAACAAAAAGAAAGGACTAAATAGCACTTATTATGGGAAAAAGATTAAAGAAATTACTTTTATGTATGACAATTTTATTATCAGTGACTGTATTTAATGTATTCCAGGTAACTGCTGTTGATGTGAACAAGAATTGTTCACTTACACTTAATGAATGTTTATCAGGGCTAAATGTTCATTTATATCGTGTTGCAAGTGTTTCTAAAGATGGCAGTTATGAATATACAGATGAATTTAAAGATGCAGAAAATAGCTCTATTGATTTAAATAAGCTAGAAACAAGTGAAGAATTAAAAAATGCAGCTATGACTTTAAAAGGTTATGCTGCAAACAAAGAAGGCGTGACTAAGACAACAACTTCTTCTACTTTAACTTATTCAAACTTAAATACAGGTCTTTATTTGGTTGTGGCAGATAATTTAGTAATAAATGGTAAGACATATACTTATTTACCTTATCTTATTTCTTTACCACAAGGTACTAAGTATGATGTATCTATTGATTTTGTGAAATATTCAGAAGTTCATTCTTATGAATATAAAATTATTAAACAGTGGAAAGACAATGGCTCAACTCATCCTAACTCAATAGAAGTAGAACTCTATGATGGAAATACATTTCTTAAGACAATCACTTTAGATGCGGCTCATAACTATGCTTATTCATGGAAAACTGAACAAGTAATGAACTACAGTATTAAAGAAAAGAAAGTAAAAGGGTATAAGGGTATTGTATCAGTAAGTAGTAATGATGCAAAAACAGAATATATTATTACTAATACAAGTACATCTAGTACTGGTTCTCACGTAAAAACAGGGGATACTACAAGAATCAATCACTGGGTCACATTAATGGCTTTATCAGGATTATTTTTACTTATAGTAGGAACTCTATTTAAACATGAAAAAGATTAGTCAATTATTAATGACACTAGGATGTATCTGCATCCTAGTGTCTTGTGCTTTATTTGGTTATTCACAGTATCGACAGAATAAAGAAATAAAGGATATACAAACACTATATACTCACACAAAACAATTAATCCCCGATTCATATATTTCATCTGAGAATGCTTATTTAGATATAGATGGACATGATATATATGCGATACTTCAAGTCAATGATATCAAGTGGGTTATAGGGCATGAAGAAAGCCTTCCGCATTATAAGAATAAGAATATAATCATCCCAGAATCATTATTGAAACAGGTGCAGTCATTAAAGAATAGGGATAAACTTACTATTCATACTGTATCAGGTGAAACAATAAAATATCAATTAGAAGTCATTGGTAAAGTAGATCAACTCTCAAAAGGCATACCTGCCCTGTATTGTAAGAACGGTTCTAGTTACTATTGTATTAATATAATTAAAGTGTAATATTTAGATAATACATAAATATTATGCAAAAGCATAAGAAAAATAGAAAAAGCAGTTGACATGAGTGTGATTATTCAGTATGATGAGTTCACAAATTAAGAACTACTAAGTATAAATACAGTGAAAAGAAATAGTAGATATCTCAAAGAAGCATAGAGAATCCTTGGCTGGTGTAAAAGGATGTTTGAGGGATATTGAATTCATCTTGGAGTAGAGCGTTGAATGAAGTAGGCGTTTCCGGTCACAACCGTTATATTGTCAGAGTATGATAGTACTCGTTGAGCTATATCTAGTGATAGATATATAAAATAAGGTGGTAACACGAAGATACACTCTCGTCCTTATAGGATGAGAGTCTTTTATTTATACAGGTAGAAGATAAGAGGAGAAAAGATTATGATTATTGTATTCAAGCCAAAAACAAGTGAAGAAGCTGTAAAGAAGATCCAGGCTAAGGTAGAAGAAAAAGGATTAGAAACTCATTTAGTTGTAGGTCATGATGTGACTATCTGTGGTGTAATTGGTGATACTACTAAAGTAGATCCTAGA
>NZ_FR898863.1:0-16082 GCF_000437715.1 Catenibacterium sp. CAG:290 | reverse complement strand
AAATTATGTGGCTTTCATCCCATAGGCAAGCCTATGGGTTTTTCACCACTAATTTTTAACTTCATCTAAGTTGGAGCACTGATCCACTTCATATAGAAACTGCTGCAATTGATCAAACACTTTCTCTTCCTTATACTTATAGTTATATTTGCTTAAGCTTTTAAAACACCCCACATTGCATTTCCATAAATATTTAAAATTAATTTCTGGATGATTCTTTGCGTTAATCGATTGGTTAGCAAGAACAAAATTTTCCTTTTTAATTTTCTTAATTTCAATCAGTTTTCTCTTACTCATTTAGTTAACTTTAATAGAATTATAGTATTCCTTCATAGTAGTAGAAGAAATCACATTATGACTACTTTCAAATTTACCTAAACCTGTTCTTTGTTCTAACCATGGGAGTTCTGTATGGGTTAAAGCCTCTAATTGATCAGCCCCATACTCTCCATAAGTATCCCAGACTGCTCCTAATACTTCAACCTGCTCTGGAGTGAACAGTTTTTCCATTCTAGCCATAGTTTCTTCACGATTAGTAATCTTTAATTCGTGCCAGCCATAGCCATCATATACTTGGTATAAAGTACGATTTACTGGACCATGTACCCATGCTTCAAATTCAGAATGACAAGCTATATCCTGATCCAAAAGTGTTAAACTCCATGCCTGTGCATAATAACAAAGCTTCTGAATCTTTTTGTTTGACATATTTCCTTTTAACAAGAACCAATCGGCTACATCAGTGATATCAGCTTTTATTGGTTTATCCACAATTGCTATCTTTGCTGTCATGCTGTATCCCTCCATTTGAAAATTTAAATGATCCATAATTTTCAAACTCATTATAGCTTTGTACAACAAATGATTCAACCAACTTGATATCATGCTTTTCAATTTCCGGACAAATCTCATGATTTCATGCACCTCACTTTGAGCTCTACTTATTTATACTACACAAAGCGATTGTTTTCTTATTCTTCATAAATTATTTGCTAAAAGAAACGTTTTGATTTCTTTAATAGACATTACATTGTAGACACTGTAATGGAATGTTGCTGCAATTTCTAATTCTCCCTGACTACTCTCTTCAAAATCATAACTTTCTTGAAAAGCAGAGGTCAAAACCTAACGGTCAATCCTTTTTTATAATGCACAAAAAAACTGGTACACGAGGTACCAGTTTATGCCTTTCTTTTTGCAGCTTCTTGTCTATTCTTTTGTGCTTTAATAACTTTCTGTCTTGAGAATTCTTCTCTGTCCTTTTCATCCAAGGCTTCTGTAATCATCTTTACAGTGGCTTCAAAACGAGGGATAGAGATGTTCTGTAATGCGTTAGCACGCTTTTGTGTCTTACGAATATTATTCGCTAGACGATATACAGAGTTTTCTACTTCTGCAAGCTTTACTGTCATTTCTTTTACATGATAGAAACAGATATAAGCATAGTCTACCTTAGAGTTCGCACGTTCTAAACCATAACCAACTCTTAATGGTGTTTTTTCATATTCAATCTTAGGTAATTCTACACCCATAACTGAACGATACTTAACACTAATACCTTCATCAATAGGTACACCTTCTACTACATCAGAAATAATACCTAAAGATTCATTTGCTTCACGTAATGCTGCATAAGCACGATCATAAGAATCAGTGATGTCATCACGGATTTCTTTTACATCATCAAGTAATGACATCATTTCTTTAATTAAGACATTTCTTTTCTTATCGAGCAGGTCATAACCAAGTCTAGCAAGTTCAAGAGACTTCTTGGTTGCCATCAAATTCCCTTTAGTAGGGACAACCTGATTAGCCATTAGTTACAGCGTCTTTCAATTCTTTGATGACTACATCTTCGTGTAAATTAAATTCTTTGACTGCTTTTTCATGATCATAGAATTTATCTACAACAGCATTATCAATACGGTCCAATGTATTCTTTGGAAGAACTGATAATAGTAACCATCCAAGGTCTAGGGTTTCTTCGATAGATCTATTTGTATCGAATCCCTGATTAAGGAAGTGCTGCTCGAAAAGACGACCAAATTCCATATATTTCTTATCAGCTTCTGATAATTCATCTTCACCGATAACTGATGTTAATGACTTAACATCCTGTACATGGGCATAACATGCAAATAACTGGTTGGCAACATCCTGGTGGTCAGCTCTTGTAAAGCCTTCACCGATACCATCCTTCATAAGTCTTGAAAGTGATGGAAGAACACCAACTGGTGGATAAATACCAGTCGCATTTAATTCAGGATCAAGAGTAATCTGTCCTTCTGTGATGTAACCAGTTAAGTCAGGAACTGGGTGTGTAATATCGTTGTTAGGCATTGTAAGGATTGGAATCTGTGTAACAGAACCCTTAGCGCCCTTTGCAATACCAGCTCTTTCATATAATGAAGCAAGGTCAGAATAAAGATAACCTGGATAACCTTTACGACCTGGGATTTCACCTTTACTTGAAGAGAATTCACGTAATGCTTCACAATAAGAAGTAACATCAGTATAGATTACAAGAACATGCATATCATGTTCAAATGCTAGATATTCAGCAGCAGTTAATGCACAACGAGGTGTTAAGATACGTTCGATGATTGGGTCATTAGATAAGTTCATGAACATAACTACTCTCTGCATAACCCCTGCTTCTTCGAATGATCTTCTGAAGTAGTTAGCTACGTCATTAGTAACACCCATTGCAGCAAAGACAACAGCGAAGCCTTGTCCTGCTTCATCGGCAATTTTAGCCTGTTTTACAATCTGTACAGCTAACTGGTTATGAGGTAAACCAGAACCTGAGAAGATTGGTAGTTTCTGACCTCTGATTAGAGTCATTAGACAGTCAATAGAAGAAATACCTGTGTTGATATAGTTTCTTGGATATACACGAGAAACTGGGTTAAGAGGCTGACCATTGATATCAGCACTCTTTTCAGCATAGATATCTCCAAGACCATCAATTGGTCTACCTGCACCAGAGAAGACACGGCCAAGCATTTCCATTGATAATGGTAATTCCATTGGATGACCTAATAGTCTTGTCTTAGTATTCGCAAGTGATAAAGCGTTAGTTCCTTCAAATACCTGAACAACTACTCTTTCACCTTCAATTTCTACAATACGACCAGAACGTGTTGAACCATCTTTTAACTGTAGTTCAACCATTTCATCATAAGATGCATCTTTAACGTGATCTAATACGACGAGTGGTCCATTAATTTCACTTAAACCTACATATTGAAGTGCCATGTTACCCCTCCTTAGTCAATAGATGCACAAATTGCATCAATCTTCTTATAATAGTAATCAAACTTGCTTAAATCATTATTAGGTACATCATATTTCATCTTAACGACTTCATCAAAGATACCTGTTTCAATGATTGTACGAATAGGTTTACCCTGAGCAACAACCTGCTGACAACGGTTATTTAAGTAAAGGATTACTTCCATCATCTTAAGCTGTTTTTCAAGTGGTACATAAGTATCATCTTTATGGAAAGCGTTCTGCTGTAAGTAACCTACACGAACTACTCTGGCTACTTCAATAACAAGCTTCTGATCATCTGGTAAAACGTCAGAACCCATTAACTGTACGATTTCCATTAATTTAGTTTCTTCTGCAAGAATAGAAGCTAATTCCTGTCTATCTCTCATGAATTTAGGATCAACATTCTTTGAATACCATCTTTCAAGATCTGGAATATATTCTGAATAAGATAAGTTCCAGTTGATAGCGAAATAGTGTCTTGCATAAGCTAATGCTTTATCAAGAGCCCAGAATGTACGTACGAAACGTTTAGTATTCTGAGTAACTGGTTCTGAGAAGTCAGAACCCTGTGGAGATACGGCACCGATGATTGTAACTGAACCATTTGTGTTATTTAAGTTCTCCATATAACCAGCTCTTTCATAGAACTGAGATAATCTAGAAGGTAAGTAAGCTGGGAAACCTTCTTCTGCTGGCATTTCTTCAAGACGACCAGAGATTTCTCTTAAGGCTTCAGCCCAACGAGATGTTGAGTCGGCCATGATAGCAACATGGTAACCCATGTCACGATAATATTCAGCAAGTGTTACACCTGTATAAATAGATGCTTCACGGGCAGCAACTGGCATGTTAGATGTATTCGCAATTAGGACAGTTCTGTCTACTAATGGCTTACCACTCTTAGGGTCAACGAGTTCACGGAATTCTTCAAGAACCTGAGTCATTTCGTTACCACGTTCACCACAACCTACATAGACGATAATATCGGCATCACACCATTTAGCAAGCTGATGCTGAGTCATTGTCTTACCAGTACCGAATCCACCTGGGATTGCAGCTGTTCCACCTTTTGCGATAGGGAACAATGTATCGATAACACGCTGACCAGTAACTAGTGGCATACTGATAGGTAAACGTTTGTTGACTGGACGAGGTGTCTTGATTGGCCATTTCTGAGTTAATGTGCATTCATGAGCGACACCTTCATCATCAGTGAAGACCATAACTACATCATTGATTGTATACTGACCATTTTCTTTTACTTCAGTAACTGTACCTGACATACCTGGCATAACCATACATCTATGTTCGATCATGTCTGTTTCAGGAATCTTGGCATATACAGTACCACCTTCAACATGGTCACCTACTTTAACAGTTAAAGTGACATCCCATAATTTCTTTGTATCTAGTGGTTCTACAGCACTACCTGTAGGAATGAAAGCACCACTTTCTTTTGCGATTTCTTCTAGTGGTCTTTCGATACCATCATAAATATTTCTTAAGATACCAGGACCAAGTGTTACAGAAATAGGCTGACCTGTTGGGAATACTGGTTCACCTGGTTTAAGACCTGTAGTTGTTTCATAAACCTGGATAGTAGTAAATTCTTTAGTAATAGAGATAACTTCACCCATTAATTTACTGTTACCTACATATACCATTTCAAGCATTGAAAAGGCATCTGTATCTTTTACTTTAACAACCGGGCCGTTGATTGAATAAATTAAATTTTCTTTCAACTTGTTTATCCCCCTTCTTTTATTTATTAATGATTAAACCAGAATGCTGGTTAAACCATTCTTTCTGATTCTTTAATGCGAATTCTAATGTTTCGTTATGAACAATAGAACTTTCTGTGTTTTCAACAATTAAACCACCAATAGTGATATCTCCAGCTTTCACTTCAGCTTCACCATAAGCAGCTTTTAAATCATCAGCAAGACCTAAGTCTTCTTCTTTTACATAAATAACTGAATGAGGCATATAATCACCTGCAAGCTTCTTAGCCTTGTTGACCATGAATTCTTTGTATTCAGGTGTTTTTGTAAATGCGACTAATTCTTCTCTCGCATTCTTGAAGATAGTAGCCACATACTCATCACGTTTATTAATAAGCTTTTTCTGTCTCTCAACATGGGATTCAGAAATTTCTGCAGCTGATTCTGACTGCATTTCATCTAATTCCTGTTTTAGTCTTAAATCTGCATCTTTCTTAGCTTCAGCACGCATAGAAGAATAAGCTTCTTCTTCCATCTTCTTTACTTCAGCCATGATTGCATCGACTTCTCTTTGAGACTGTTTTTCAATCTCATTCTTCATTGAGAGAAATACTTCTTGATTTTCTTCCATTGTATACTCTCCTATAACTTAACGCCTATTGCTTCAGAGACATAACCATCGATGGCTTCACCAATCTTAGAGTGTCCATGACGGTCAGGAATCTCTGTAATAAGAGGCTTTGGCTGTTTTAATTTAATTTCTGAGATAATATCAGGACAAAGTTCAATTAACTTAGTAGTCACTAAGATAATTGCGATTTCAGGATCTCTCATCTTATTTTCAAGTAAACTTAAGAAATCATGACGGGTATGAACAACTTTGCCTTCAATACCCACGAGTCTTAGACCAGTGAGGGTATCGATATTATCACTGATCAGAAAGAACTTCATAGTAATCTCCTATAGTGTGTTGATAATTAAGATTGAGATTAATAGACCATAGATGGCAACACCTTCACCTAAGGCAACGAAGATCAATGATTTACCGAAGTTTTCAGCGTTTTCAGAGAATGCACCAATTGCAGCAGGAGCAGCAGCAGCTACGGCAATACCAGCACCAAGAGCAGATAGACCAGTTGCAAGAGCAGCACCGATGAAACCAAGACCCTGAGCGATAGAACCAGTCATCTTGTCAGCACCAGCAGCTAATACTGGGCTATTTGCATATGTAAGGAATAATACTAGTGCGACAGCACCAAAGAAACCACAGATATGAGTACCAAGACGCATTTTAGCGCTCTTAGCAGTAACTTTACCTTTGAATACATTTACTAGTGGTAAAGATAATAATACAACAATTAATGCAGGGATAATGAATGTTAAGATAGTAGTCATTTTTTCTTCCTCCGTTATTCTAGACTTTCTTTCATAGATACAAATGGTTTACCATTACCTTCATAGTAACGACTGAATAATTCATAGAATTCAAGACGTAATACCTGGATACCGACAATTAATCCTTCTAGACACATTACAAATGCGTTACCAATAATTAGAACGATAATATAACCGACTCCACCGACCATTTCAGCTAATGTGTAAACAACTAGCATCATACCAGCGTGTGATAAGACGAAACCGCCGACACGTAGGAATGACATAGTGTTGGCAACAAATGTCAACAATACTTCGATCATCTCGAAGAATGATTCAGTAAAGAAGTTACCAAATCCATGTGGGAACATCTTCTTACCTTCAAGTTTGTAAGTAAGAGGTTCTTTTAAGAAGATCATTACAAGTGGGGCAATGATAAAGATTGCGACATAGATACCCATTGGGATATTTAAGCCAAGGTTTAATAACATATTCATTGCGAGTACTAATACTGCAACATAGAATATTAAACCAGCGACACCATTTTGAGAGAATAATAATTCTCCCCAATGTTTCTTCTTCAAATTTAAATAGATATTGAATAGGATTGAGATGATGATTAAACATACACCTACACCAATTGCAACACCTAATAGCGTCATAGTATTTTCAGATGCCATTGGCGCAAAGAATGGAACCAGGATTTTTTCTGATCCAAATACTGAGCCAAAGATTACACCAAATATTGCAGATGAAATACCAATACGCATACCTACTTCACCAAGTTTCATGCCTTTTAATTTATAAGCAAGGAAACCAATGATTGAAAGCAGGATACCTTGACCAACATCGGCGAACATCATACCGAATAAGAATGTATATGTTACCGCAACGAAATTTGTTGGGTCAAAGTCTGTATAAGATGGAACACCATACATTTCAACGAACATCTTGAATGGTCTTGAGAACCAGTTGTTCTTGAGTTTTGTAGGTGGATAAAGTCTTGAATCTCCCATTGCTGGTTTGATTTCAACATGCACCTTGTCCATCTGTTCAAGTTCTTCTTTTAAAGAGTGTGCATAATGTTTATCACAGAAACCATAGATAGCAGCATTGTTTCCAAATACCACGACATATCTCTGTGCTTCACTTGTCTTATTAAGTTCCTGACATGAAGCATAAATGATTGATAAATCTTTTTCTTTTTTACTGAATAAATCTTTTAATTTACCATCATATTTCTTGATAGAGGCTTCTGCAGTTGCATTCTCTTCTTCAATGATTTCTAATGATTCACCTGGAGTTCCATGAAGGAATTCAGGAATATGAATACGTTCAAAGAATAGTGAAGAGAATATGTTATCTATTTCAGGTGCATTAGAAGGAGATGTTATATAGAAACAATAACATGTCTTTGCATCCTGATAGATTGATTTAAATAAGAATTCCTGTGAATCATAATAAGATAACTTATCAAGATTCATTGTAGGTAATTTACCAAATCTAACCTGAATATATTCGCTTGAGAAAAGGTCATCGAAGTCCATATCGAGATCCTTCATATATTTCAAGTACTTCTTGGCCTGATTGTTTTCATCAATCATTACCTGTAATTCATTTTTAACACGTGAGATTTTGTTTGCTTCATCAAGACATTCGCAGAAGTAATCATCTGCTTCTACAATATTGATGATCTGAGGCTTTTCTGATGTATTGATATTAATACCATACTTCTCTGCCGCTTCATCCATACGTCCTAATAAATCAGCATAAGGATTGTCCTTATTCATGACCTTAAGACCTCTTACTGAATCCACAAACTTTGATGCTGGCTCTGGATGAAATTCTTCTGAATCAACAAGCTTAGATAATATTTCATCACTCATTGTTTCAGGGAATTCTATCTCAACGAGCTGCAATTTTGAGATAGCCATAGTATCCTCCCTTCTATCGTTTCTTATCGAGCGCTTTCTTAATGAAGTTCAATACAATGCCTAATACAAGTACAACAACTAATGGTAAATAAGAGACATGCCAAGTTGTATCTACAGCAATCGCGACATAAGCAGCTACTGCAAGTCCCATGACGATGCCAACGACACCCTTGATAGAGAATACCTTATTGACCATTGATTGTTCGTTATAGATAGCTTTTACTTTACCAATGCAGAACTGTCCTACAATAAGTAAGAGAATCGCATTAATGAAGCGCTGATAACTAAATGCATCTGCAACAGGGATTACTGATGGATAAAGATGAATACAGTAGAAAGCATCACCATAAATTAAACCACCAACAAAAGATGCAATACCAAGAATAGTAATCATCTTTCCTGATTCTTTCTTTCTCATAAGTAATCCAAGTAATACAAGCACAACACCTAAACCAATATCACCTAGCATAAGTGCAAATACTAAGATGAATAGTACTGCAGTTGCTAAAGTAGTATCCACATGATCACTCTGTTTAACTTTAGAAATCGCTTCAAATGGTTTAGCCCATGGATAGTTATTAGTAAGTGTTGGTGCAATGATCTGCTGATCATCATAAATATGTGCAGGTAAGTCCTGATATTCTACGTTGTACTTTTCAAAAGCCTTCTTAATATCTTTAGCGACTCTTACAGGTACAAATCCATAGATAGCATATTTAGACTGATAATCAACAACAAATACTTTGAATTCTTCAATTCTAGCAGCAAAAGTAAGATCAGCAAACATCTTTAATAATTCTTCTTCATGTGCATCTCTAATACCTTCTAAACGGCTGTCTGCTTTACGAATAGAAGCATTCATACTTTCAATTTCTTCTAGCAATTCCTTCTTTGCGTCTTCCATTCTACCATGAACGAAATCAGGAATTTCAATTTCTTCAAAGCCAACTGACTGGAAGATGTTATCTACCTTTAAGATAGCAGCCTTAGTTGTCATATAGAGACAATATACACTTTTAGCATCTTCACCAAGTTCTAAGAACATAATTGACTGTCCTCTATAGTAGTCAAGTTTGTCTTTGTTTCTTCTAGGAATACGGCCAAATCTTGCTTCCATATATTCGCATTCTTTAACCTCATCCATATTTAATTCTGTATTAGAAAGACCTTCTAGGATTTCATAAGCAGCCTGGTTCTGTCCACGTTCAGTCACAAATTCTTGTTTAATATCAAGATATTGCTTTGCTTCTTTTGTTACATCATCGAGCGCCTTACGATAATCTTCTTTTGCGAAATGAATAGATCCTTCTTTTACACTTGATGTATCAAGCTTTACATGTTCAGCAAGCTCTTTTAATTCATCAAGCATGTTCTTGTAATCCTCATCAGGTGTCATTGTAAATACATCTTTAACGTTATTTACAATCTTTGTAGCTGGCTGAGGATAAAAATACTTTGTTTCTTTTAACTGACATAGAACCTCTTTTAAGTATTTCTTATCAAAGGTCATGTCCAGCAATTCCATTTCTTCTATTGCCATGTTATTCCCCCTAGTAGATAAGCAGCTGGGCTATTTTTTCAGCCTCTTCACCATATCTTAAACCTTCAATGATATGTTTTAGATTTTCAACTTCGTTTTCGAATACAATCAGATATGTCATGTAAACCATGGCAGCATCTGTAGTAAATCTCATATATCTCTTAGCAAGATTATATTTGATCTTATCTGTGTAGTATTCAATATAAACAAATTCCTGATCATCCACATATAACTTGTAAGGTGATGAAGCAAGCTTCTTTAAGAACTCCTCTGCATCTTTTGTTTCAATCAATTCATTCATTACTGATTGTGGAATACGTGAGTAATCCAAGATCAACTGTTTCTTGATTTGTTCAGGCTTAGAATTAAAGAATCGTTTAAATCTATAAATCTTCGTAATATTTTCTAACTCAATCTGAGTATAGATCATAGTAAGTAGATCCTTCTGTTTTTTACCTTTAAAAGTAGATTTCACTGTTTCAACGAATAACTTATAGTAAGCACGTTTGAAATCAAGTTCCATCATGTTTGTATCGATCTTCTCATCATCTACAGGCATATATTTCTGTAATATATGGTAGTAACGTGTTTTCTCCATATATCTTAATAATGATGGATAATCCTCAATACTTAATAAGCCATAAAGATCAAACGTTGAATAACGAGGTAGGTATGAAGGTATATCTAATTCAGAATTCAATGTTTCATCACTATTGAATAAACGTACTTTACTCAATAGTACAGCTATTTCACGTCTAATAATACCTAGCTGATAAAACTTCTGGTCACCCTTAGGTGCATAATGAATCAATCTTATGGCACGTAAGAATTCCTCTTCATCAAGAAGTGATTCCAACTGTCCTCTATGAATACTTGTTTCTTTCAAGCCTTCAAGAATAGGACCATATGCTGTTTCACTCTTTAAGTAACTGACAACATCGTTGACAGTTCTTTTCTTTAAAAGTTCATCATAGCTTTCAGGAGTGAGATGTTTACCATACATAGATCTTGCTTTTGCAAGAACTGCATTAGATGAAAAACTCATAATCTCACCTCTAAATCTCTTTACATCTGTCTACGATAGATGCAACCCACTCCTCCTTGTGGGCTTCATAAAGGCTGGTGATCTTCTCAACAGAAGAATTGTAATCCTCTTCATTCTTCTTCTTTGTTGCGTCAATTCTTTCCTGTAACTCTTTCTTCTTTGCATCAAGTGTAACCTGATACTCTTTGACGAAAGAATCGTAGATTTCCTTCTTCTTACTGTTCATATCTGCAGTTGTATCCTGTCTCTTCTTTTTGGCATCTTTTACAGCCTGAGCACATCTGTGGTCTACAGCTATGATATCAAGAATCATTTTATCCAATCCACATACCTCCTTCTCTTTGATTCTCTAGGATAATACTCCTAAAAATTTTAAAATTCAACCAAAAACACTTCATCGTGATAAAAAAGCGTTATCTATATCAAACAGACATATTCAGACATATCATTTATATATGTATCTTGGTTGATGAATCCATTATACTCTTAATTTTGTAAAGCGTTAACATAAATTTTGTGAAATAACGAACATAATGAATTGTTTTTTTAGGAAATAGGCAATATGACCGCAAGTCATTTATTTCATACCTATTTTCTGCATTAGTTATACACCCATCATATAAATGCAACAATAAACAAATAACCCCCTTTGTTTAATGTAAGCGTTTCATATCACTTTACTATGGCTTTTTTCATCTATTTTTCTTATTCTTATATATATAGGAGAGAGAAAGATGAAAATATTAGCAAGTGATTTTGATAATACATTATTTTTTAGTGATGGTGTACACAAGGAAGATGTAGAAGCGATTCGTACATTCCAAAAACAAGGAAATCTATTTGGATTATGTACAGGAAGACAGTTAGAAGGAATCAAATACCCTTTTGGTGGGAATAGAGAGCATCCATTAACTGATATAGACTTTGATTTCTATATAACTTTAAGTGGTGGTGTGATCTTTAATAAGAAAGAAGAAGTTATTTTTGAAAAAGATATCCCTATGAATATAGTAAGAGAAATAGCAGAAGTCATTCCTGTTTATATGTCTATTGTATATAAGGATGATATTTATATGTATCGTCCAAAAGGTGAGATATGGGGAACTACTATTGATTCTTTAGATGAATTATCTTTTAAAGATACTGATGCATTCTCATTTCATTTTCCTGAAGGGGATCTTGAAGATGCGAAAAAGGCTATGGATTATATTAATGAACATTATAGTGATACATGTGCAGCATTCCAGAATAAGAATCATGTAGATGTATGTGGTGTAGGATGTTCTAAGGGAACAGGAGTTAATCATGTTGTCGATTATTTTAATATTAATGAGAGTGATGTATATGGTATAGGAGATTCATGGAATGATCTTCCTTTATTAGATAGTGTTAAACATGGTTATACATTTACTTATGCCCCAAATGAAGTTAAAGATAAAGCTGAAAAGGTTGTAGGAAGCTTATCTGAAGCCATTCAGGATATCTTAAAAGAGGATTAATTCCTCTTTTTTTTGTTTAATTTCTAAATATTCTAATATTTATCGCATATTATACAAATTTTAACTTATAGATAATTGACAGCATTATATGAATATGGTAAATTTTATACAATTCTAATACTATTGGGGAGGAATTTTAAATGATTATTGGTGTTATTGGTCTAGGAACTGTTGGTTTCGGAACTGTAGATATTCTTACAAAAGAAAAAGAAAGACTCGAAAAAACAATTGGGGAAGAAGTAGTCGTTAAGTACGGTTGTGCACTTGAGGATGTAAACCTTCCTGATGGTATTATTTATACACAGGATTATCATGAAGTCATCAATGATGAAGATGTGGATGTTGTAGTAGAACTTATTGGTGGTACTACTATCGCAAAGAAGATCATCTTAGATGCATTAAATAAGAAGAAGCATGTAGTAACTGCAAATAAAGCTCTTATTGCCCATGATGCGAAAGAACTCTTTACTGTTGCCAGAGAAAATGGTGTCAACCTTTATTATGAAGCAAGTGTTGGTGGAGGTATTCCAGTTGTTGTACCTGCTAAGGAAGATCTAGTAGCAAACAATATTAATAAGATTGAAGGTATCTTAAATGGTACAACCAACTTCATTCTCACTTTAATGGAAAGAGATAATCTTGATTTTGAGGAAGCATTGAAGATTGCTCAGAATCTTGGTTATGTAGAAGCCAATGCTGCACTAGATTTAGATGGTTATGATGCAGCACATAAAATCTATATTCTTACTATGAATGCTTTTAGTACATTCTTTGATTTTGATAAGATCAAATGTACTGGTATTCGTAATGTAACTAAGAAAGATATGGATTATGCAAAGAAGCTTGGTTATAGAATTAAGTTAATTGCGATGAGTAAAAAACTAGAAAATGGTTTAGGTATTGATGTGTCTCCTACTCTTGTTCCAATGAGTGAAATTGTAGGTAATGTCATGGATGCTTATAATGTAGTAGAAATTACATGTGATTATCTAGAAAACGTATTATTCTATGGTAAGGGTGCAGGACGTTATGTCACTGCAAGTGCTGTAGTCGCTGATATTATTAAGACAGCTAAGAAAGATGTATGGACACATGATTATGATTATACTGAAAACGTCTATCCTATTACATCTTCTAAGTATTATGTAAGAAGTGAACAGCCACTCAATTTAAATTATGATGAATACTATTCATTTGGCGAAGATCATATTTATATTACTGATGAAGTAGAACTTAAAGATTTAGAAGACGCTTTAAAGGATACTCCAGCAACATATTTCAAAGTAAGAAGCTAAAAGGTGGGATTTAACCCACCTTTTTTAGTATGTTGATATTCTCTTTTGCATATAGATAGAATGATAGAAGAATAAGAAGTGTAGAGATAATTGTAAGAATAATAGAAAGAGTATAGGAAATATTATAGAAAATAATATGCACAATAATCATAAAATCTAACATGCATGTAGCAACTTTACCATGCCACACTGCCCCATGTACTTCCCCTGTTTTCTTAATAACAACCATACCAATACAACTCATAAACAGTTCTTTAATAAGAATGCATATAAAAGGAATAACAAGCCATCTAAAGCGTGTCACAAGACATAGAAGTACTACTGCTTGGGTTGCTTTATCCGCCACTGGATCAAGTATTTTACCTAGATCACTCATCATATTAAATGTACGGGCTATATATCCATCTAACAAATCAGTCACACCTGATATAACCAATAATGTTCCTGTTAAGACATAATCTTTTTGATTCATATACATATATACAATTACCGGCAACAGCAATAATCTGAACATAGATAATATATTAGGTATTGTGAATATATTCTTATTTCTCATTCTATCACTTCCTTATTATTAATACTAAAGTGTATAGCATGAATTATCAATATAAAAGAGGCAGTTGCCTGCCTCTTTGTATGTTATTTAAGTGTTACATATTTAAATACGTATGGAGTACTTACTGTATTATGAACTAATCCCTTAACGTTCTTAGCCTGTAATGCAGCTGTACCAGTTTGAACAACTGGGATATTTGGCATATCGTCCATCATTACTTTTTCAGCTTCAAGCAATTCATTCCAACGCTTATTGACGTCAGTTTCATTCTGAGCCTGTTTTAATAATGAGTTATACTGCGCATTTTCCCATTTACCATAGTTGTTTGAGTTTGTGCTAGTTAATACGTTTAAGAAAGTAGTTGGATCAGCATAGTCTGGAGCCCAACGAGTGCAGGCAATCTGGAAGTTACCACTTGCTTCTCTGTTATAGATTCTGTCTTTCTTAACAGTAGCTACCATGTTAACTTTTAAGCCCTTTAACTTAGTAAATGAACCCTGTAAGTATTCTGCGAAAGTATCCATTGGAGATTCATCAGTACCATATAATAAATCAATAGTGATTGTATCAGTACCTAATTCTTTCTTAGCAGCATCTAAGTATTCCTGTGCTTTCTTTACATCATAGTCTACATATTTACCAGATTCTTCACGGAAATCCTTACCTGAAGGACTCTTACATAACTGAGCTGGTACAAAACCAGTAGCTGGCTGTGAACCATCTTTTAAGATGTTATCACATAAATCTTTTCTATTGATTGCATAAGATAATGCATGTCTTAAGTTTTTGTTTGCAGTAGTATCTGCCTTGAAGTTACAGATTAAGTAAGCAAGATATCCTTCTCTGATAGCCTTGAAAGTATCTTTACCTTTATACTTATCTACTAATGTAGAATTGATTGTAGCATAATCAACTTTACCATTATCGAAGTTCTGAGCAGCAGTCTTAGGATCCTGTACTAAGTACATTTCTAAGTTCTTAGTCTTAACAGACTTTGCATCATAGTACTTATCATTCTTAGTGAATGTAGCCTTGTTACCCTTGATCCACTTAGTCATCTTATAAGCACCATTACCTAAAATATATTCAGGCTTAGTTGCATAGTTCTTACCACATTTTTCAACGAACTTCTGGTTCTGTGGGAAATAACATGGGAATGACATTAAACCTACAAAATATGGAACATTCTTTTCAAGATCAACGACAACAGTCTTGTCATCAGTTGCTTTAATACCAAGTGTGTTTAACTGTTCATCAGTTGCAGTAGTACCTAAATTAATTAAAGAATCAGCATTCTTAATTGAAGCACCTTCGCTACCTAACATATAAGCGTAGTTACCTGCATTCTTGATGATTCTGTGCCAAGAGTAAACGAAGTCCTGTGCAGTGACATCATCACCATTAGCCCATTTAGCATCTCTTAAATGGAAAGTATAAGTTAATCCATTGTTGCTTACATCCCAGCTCTTAGCGATGCCAGGGATTGTGTTGCCCTTCACATCAACAGTTGTTAAACCGTCTGTGATAGCAGTGATTGCATTGAAAGACATTGCATCATCAACGACTGTGCTGTCCATACCAACGATATCTGTATCATTCGCAAATCTGAATGTATCAGTATCTGTCTTAGAACCACAGCCAGCAAGCATACCTGCAGCAGTAGTTAATGCAAGCAATACCTTTACTGTTTTACCTGTTTTCATTAATTTTCCCTCCAAAATTTATTATTAATGTTAACAGTTGTGTAGTTTACGCTTTACATCAGATATAGTCAATCGTTTTGTACATTTTCTTTGTAAAAATTCTGATTCCAATGTGATAATGTCTCAATGTATCCAA
>NZ_FR898862.1:12241-26007 GCF_000437715.1 Catenibacterium sp. CAG:290 | reverse complement strand
ATTATTAACTTAATGACATTGCCCCGGAGGTTTTTTCTTTAGAATTATTTAAGAATTTCATCACGAATCTTTTTATTTTTAGTCACTATACTTATAAGCGAAGGAGGGATACATATGTTTGAAACATTTATGTTCACATTATTATTTCCTGTTATTATGATCAGTATTATCGCTTATTTAAGTACATTGACTCGTTGATTATGAAGAAGGGGAGTTAAGTTAATGAAACATACAATATTACTTGTAGAAGACGAGTTAGGTATTAGAGAAACAGTTAAGATCTTTTTAAAGAGTCAGAATTATGAAGTCATTGAAGCGGAGAATGGAAAAGAAGGCCTTGAGGCACTTCAAAACAATGATATTCATTTAGCTATTGTAGATATTATGATGCCTGTTATGGATGGGCTGACTATGACAATGGAGCTTCGTGAAGTATCAGATATTCCTGTAATCTTTTTGACAGCGAAAACAGAAGATATTGATAAGATTACAGGACTTAATCTAGGGGCAGATGATTATATCACTAAACCTTTTGAACCTATGGAACTCATTGCAAGAGTGAATTCTAATTTAAGACGCTATGAACAAATCTTAAATTTAAAGGGAAGTACACAGACACCAAGTAATCAGCTTATTGTAGGAGGTTTAGTATTAGACCAGGCAACTAAAGAAGTCTTTGTGAATGGTCGTTCAGTAAGACTCACTAAGAAAGAATTCCAGATATTAGAACTATTAATGAGTTATCCTGGTAAGGTGTATTCTGCAGAAGAAATTTATGAATCTATCTGGGAAGAAACAGCCATTAATACAGAAACAATCATGGTTCATGTAAGAAGACTTAGAGAAAAGATTGAAGCCAATCCTAAACATCCTGAGTATTTGAAAGCTGTCTGGGGTGTTGGCTATAAAATAGAAAAGATGGAGTGATGAGAATGAAGAAAAGACGTATATTTATTATTGGCTTAATTGTCTTATTATTGGCTTGCCCGAGCTGTATGATTTATATCACAGTAAAACAGCAGGATGGTTATAAGAAAAGAGTCGCAGACAATACGAATGAATATATGCTGCAGTTTCTTACAATGGCAGTTGAATCAAAAACAGATCCTGATTATAAGCCTTTAAATTTTAATGGGCTAGATGAAAAATCACAAGAAGCAGCTACTGCGACGATGAATGAAATATTCAAAACTGTTTTAGATATGGAACAGGATGATGATGGATTTCACTATGAAGCATATAATGAAAAGACAAGACAGTATTATAAGAATCAGAAATCTTATTATCCTGTCGCCTATGAAGAATTTTTTAAATCTAGTGCGCGTTCGAAATATTTTTACACGGATACTGTAGCTCTTTTTGATGAAAGTGATATTATTAGTAACCTTGATGCAGGATATAAGCTCGAAGAAGGAAAAGATGGAAAAAGATCTTTACTTAAAGTATATAATACGTATGTAGATTTAAATCAGGTAAGTATTAATTTACCTAAAGATATAGAAATGACTTATTATTGTACAATGTATGAATCGCCTATGACATATATTGAACGTAATTTTGTGGATGAATATGATATTGCAGTCCTTTCAGGAGTTGCTCTTCTTCTGGGTTTAGTTATCTTTATATATATTTTAATGAATTCATTAGAAGTAGAAGAAGTTATTAATCCATATCGCACAATTAAACAATGGAAGCTATTAACTGTTATTATCATTATTGGATTAACTAGTTTTATTTTTATAGGGGCATCAGGAGTAACAGGTGCTCTTGTGATGACGGGAGAACTTCAAGGTGCCCTTGCAAGACATAATATAGCTTATGCTACACCTATCAGTTATTGTCTTTATTTCTTTTCTATGTTTATTTTCTATTTCTTATTCTCAATGCTGTGCTTTACTGTTAAGTATATGTTTATGAATGGAGTAGATTACTTTAGAAACAATACATGTACTTATGCCCTTTATGCAAAAACAAAGGAACTAGGTAATAGAGTGACTGAATTTGATTTGAAGGATAATATCAATCAGGATATCTTGAAATTTACTATCTGTAATGCATTGCTCGTTATTGTTTTGTATGTCATCTCACCAAGTAAGACAATTTTTGCGATTGTTTATGTCATGATCTCTTTCTTATATATAAGAAAGCAGTCAATGAAGGTAAAGAATGATTATAAAAATATGCTTAACTTTACAGAACAGCTTTCTCATGGTCATTTTGATACAGAAATAGAAGATGATCTAGGCATCTTCAACAGTATGCGTGATCGCTTAAATAACCTGAAAACTGGTTTTGAAGCAGCTGTAAAAGAAGAAACAAAATCACAGAATATGAAGACAGAACTTATTACCAATGTCTCACATGATTTAAAAACTCCTCTTACATGTATTAAGAACTATGTTATTTTACTTAAGAATACACAAGCTGATGAAGCAACAAGAGCAGAATATTTAAATCAGTTAGAAAAATATACGAATAGACTTTCCAATCTCATCCAGGATCTCTTTGATGTTTCTAAAGCCTCTAGTGGTAATATTGACCTTCATCCTATTGATTTAAGATTACAAGCGTTAGCTGATCAGTCCTTAGCTGAATGTATTAAAGTCTTAGAATCTAAAGATATCCAGGTCATTAAGAATGTTGAAGATGTCGTTGTACACTTAGATGGAGATAAGACATATCGTGTCTTTGAAAACCTATTAACTAATATTGGAAAGTATGCCATGCCACATAGTCGTGCTTATATTGATATTCATGAGGAAGAAGACTATGTTTCAGTCATATTCAAGAATATGAGTGAAGTAGAAATAAATTTCTCTAGCGAAGAAATCCAGGAACGTTTTGTACGTGGAGATAAATCCCGTCATGAAACAGGCAGCGGTCTAGGACTCGCGATTGCGAAAAGCTTTGTCGTTGCTCAGGGTGGTACATTTGATATAGAAATAGATGGTGATCTCTTTAAAGTCATCATGACATTCAAAAAAAGTTAAAGTGTCAAGTAAAAATACTTGACACCTCATTTGAATATGGTATTATAAGTAAGCAAATTAAATTAATCGGAGGAAAATACAATGGCAGTTAAATTAAGATTAAAGAGAATGGGTGCTAAGAAGTCACCATTTTATAGAATTGTTGCAGCTGATTCAAGAATGCCAAGAGATGGTCGTTTCATTGAACAGTTAGGAACTTATGATCCAAGACAGAACCCAGCTAAGGTTTCTTTAAAGAAAGAAGAAATCTTAAAGTGGTTAGGTAACGGTGCTCAGCCTTCTGACACAGTTAAGAACATCCTTTCTAGAGAAGGCGTAATCAAAGAATTTGCTGAATCTAAGAAGGCTAAATAATTATGGATTACGTTAAGGCATTACAGGACATCTGTCTTGAACTTGTCAATGATCGTGATAAGTTAGAGGTTAGAGAAATGCCTTCATTAGACGATAATGCGATTGTTCTATATGTTTATGCATCACATGATGATATTTCTAAATTAATTGGTAGAAAAGGTGTTATGGCTAATTCTATCAGACAGCTTATGTCTGTAAGTACACGTGGTATGCATAAGAGATTAGATATCAAATTTGAATCATATGGTGAGGAATAAAGGAAGTGTACACTTCCTTTTTTTTGGAGGTACAAATGGAACTTGTAGAAATCGGTAAAATCATTAATACATTTGGAATCAAGGGTGATTTAAAGATTGCTTCTTCAACTGATTTTGGAGAACAGCGCTTTGCCCCTGGCAGCCATATTCTTGTCAAAACACCAAGAGAATATCTTGATTTTGAAATCAGTAAGCATTATATCCATAAAGGTTTTGATATGATTGCATTTAAAGGGTATACAGATATTAATGAAGTAGAAAAGTATAAAGGATGTATTTGTTATGCACCTAAGGATGCTTCTTTACTACCTGAAGGCATGCATTATATTTCTGATATTGTGGATTGTGAAGTCTATAATAATGGCACTTATATTGGCAAGGTGACTGATGTATATCAGGGGGCACAGGCTATTATTGGTGTAGATGTAAATGGTAAGAAGGTTATGATTCCTTATATTGATGCTTTTGTAAAGAATAAGGATATTGAACATAAGCGTATTGATGTCTCATTGATTGGAGGCTTCTTAGATGAAGATTGATGTTCTTTCATTATTTCCAGAGATGTTTGAAGGATTCTTGACAACATCTATTATTAAAAGAGCTATTGATAGTGGTCATGTAGAAGTGACTATTCATGATTTTAGAGAATTTGCGACAGATCGTCATAAGAGTGTAGATGATACACCTTATGGTGGTGGACAGGGCATGGTGCTTATGTGTAAGCCTTTATTAGATTGTTTAAAGACAGTAGTCACAAAGGATTCACTTGTTATTTTAATGAGCCCTCAGGGCATGACACATCATCAGGCTTATGCTGAAGAATTAGCTCTCAATCAGAAACATATCGTTATCATCTGTGGTCATTATGAAGGCTTTGATGAACGTATTCGTGATTATGTAGATGTAGAACTTTCTATTGGTGATTATGTACTCACAGGAGGAGAACTTGGTGCGATGGTAGTCATGGATAGTGTGATCCGTTTGCTTCATGGAGTGATCACTCAGGCAAGTCATGAAGATGATTCATTCTCTAATGGATTATTAGAATATCCACAATATACAAGACCTTATGAATATGAAGGCAGCAAGGTTCCTGATGTCCTCATAAGTGGTCATCATGAAAATATCCGTAAATGGCGTTTAAAGGAATCATTACGTAAAACAATGATCAAACGTCCTGATTTATTAGAAAAACGTTCATTTACAGAAGAAGAGTTAGAAATTCTAAAAGAATTAAAAAAGTAATTGATTTATAAAAAAGACGGTGCTATAATAGCCAAGTCGTAAGACACAGAAGTTCCGCTGGTTATATATACGAATGAGCTTCCAAGACTAAATTTGTGTAGGAGGAAATGTTATAATGAACATGCAGTTAGTAAATGAAATTACTAAGAGCCAGATCAAGACTGATGTACCTCAGTTCAAAGCTGGTGACACTTTAAAAGTATTTGTAAAGATCCAGGAAGGTAATAAGACTCGTCTTCAGATGTTCGAAGGTGTTTGTATTGCTAAAAAGGGTAGTGGTATTGGTGAAACTTTCACTGTTAGAAAGATTTCTTACGGTGTAGGTGTTGAAAGAGTATTCCCAGTAAACTCTCCAATCATCGATCATATCGAAGTAGCTAAGGTTGGTAAAGTACGTAGAGCTAAATTACATTACTTACGTGGATTATCTGGTAAAGCTGCTAGAATTAAAGAAATTCGATAAGAGAATGGGGGCTTACCCCATTCTTTTTTTCTATATTATGAATAAATTAAAGAAGCTGTGTTTACCTGGTCTAGTGACTCTTATATTATGCTTATTTACTTTTATTGTTCTTCCTGTAAAGGTAAAAGGAACATCAATGATGCCTACTATTCATGATGGAGATTTTATCTTAATGACTGGAATTACATCACATAAGCAGATACATCGTTTTGATATCGTTGATGTACGCAGCGCAGCATTAAAAGAAGATATCATTAAACGAGTGATTGGACTACCAGGAGAAGAAATCAGCTATAAGAATGATCATTTATATATTGATGGTAAACTTGTAGAAGAACCATTCTTCAAACTTTCTTTTATACAGAAAGAAAAAAGAGAATTAGGTCTTACCCAATATACAAGAGATTTTAAAATCAAGTTAAAGCATAATGAATATTTTGTTTTAGGGGATAACCGTCCTTTATCCTATGATTCAAGATATTTTGGACCTATCCACAAAGAAGATATTCGTGCTAAAAATGGATATATCATTTATCCTATAAAACATATTAAGAGTAATGATTGAGGAGGAAATTATGGCAAAACAGATTCAGTGGTATCCAGGGCATATGGCTAAAGCCCAAAGAGAAATCGAAAGTAAAGTTAAGTTAGTAGATATTGTGATTGAACTTGTAGATGCACGAGCTCCTTTTTCAACACATAATCCAGAACTTGATTATATGATTAAGAATAAGCCACGCCTCTATATTCTTACAAAGAAAGATTTAGCTGATCCTAAGGCAACAGATGCATTAATTGCAGAATTTAAAAGACAGGGACACAGTGCTATTGCGGTTGACTTAAAGAACTTCAAGGAAGAAAAGAAAATCGTTAATATGTGCCGTTATCAGTTAAAAGAAAAGCGTGAAAAAGAAGCGGCTAGAGGATTAAAACCCAAACCAATTCGTGCCCTTGTTGCAGGTATTCCAAATGTAGGTAAGTCTACTTTTATTAATAAGATTGCGAAAAGAAAAGCGGCTGCAGTAGGAAACAAACCAGGTGTAACTAAGGCTCAGCAGATTATTCGTGTTGATAAGGACTTTGAACTTTTTGATACACCAGGTGTTCTAGAACCTAAGTTTACAGATATCAATAAAGCAATGAATGTCGCACTATGTGGCTCTATTAAGATGGAAATTCTTCCTCTTGATGATCTCTTTATTCATGCAATTGGTTATCTTGCAAAACATTATCCAGAAAAGTTGATGGAACGTTATAATTTGACTATTGATTTAGATTCTGATTGGGTACTACCAGTCTATGATCATATTTCAGATTATCGTCATATTAAGAAATTAAGAGGCGAAACAGATTATGACCGTGTTCAGGAAACGTTCTTTAATGACTTAAAGAATGCCTCTCTGGGAAGAATTACTTGGGAGTTAAGCGATGAATAATCAGGAACGTTTAAAATATGAAAATGAAGCCAGAGCTGCTGGTTATTCTAGAATATTAGGTGTCGATGAAGCAGGAAGAGGTCCTATGGCTGGACCACTTGTTGTAGGTGGTGTCATCTTTCCTGAGGATTTCTATGATGAACGTATTAACGACTCTAAGAAGCTCACAGAAAAGAAAAGAGAAGCACTTTATGACTTCATTATAGAGAATGCGCTTGCTTATCAAATAGAGGTTTTATCAGTAGAAGAAGTAGATAAACTGAATGTCTATGAAGCCTCTCGTACAGGTATGAAACGTATTGTTGCATCATTAGAACCTGATTTTACATTAAGTGATGCAATGCCTTTAGGAGATATTCCTCATCTTTCTATTATTAAAGGAGATGCAAAAAGTTTATCTATTGGAGCAGCAAGTATTCTTGCAAAAGTGACTCGAGACCGCATCATGAAGGAATATGGTAAACAATATCCAAAATATGGCTTTGAAAAACATAAAGGTTATGTCACTAAGGCACATAAGGAAGCATTAGAAAAATATGGTGTGACTCCAATACATCGTAAATCTTTTGCGCCAGTACAGAAAGTACTGAATGAACAATTATCATTTGATTTTGAAGAGAAAGATTAAATATCTTTCTCTTTTTTGAGAAAAGAAGCCTCTTACAGGGAATAGATATAGTAGGAGGTGATTGCGTGGAAGATATTCTACTTTATTTTTCGTTGAAGTATCATGGACAGTTTGATTTGATTTATAAGGCATTAGAACGTAAAGAACGCGTAGATGAATCATTAAAGAAAGAACTTTTTGCGACAATTAAGTGTTCTTATACGACTATTATTAGTGATGATTATCCACAGCATCTTAAGTTCATCAACTGTCCTCCATTTGTGCTCTATTATTATGGATCTTTATCTTTGTTAGATAATGAATGTATCGGTGTAATTGGTAAGAGAGACTGTAGTGAGTATGGTGTCCAGGCGACACGTATTCTTGTAGAAGATCTTGTAAAACAGGGACTTGTGATTGTATCAGGTATGGCTAAAGGTATAGATGGTGTGGGCCATCGTACGGCTTTAAAATCTAATGGTCATACAGTGGCAGTACTTGGAAGTGGGATAGATTATCCCTACCCACCAATGAATAAGGAACTCTATGATCAATTAAAAAACGAACTTATTATCAGTGAATATCCAGGTCTTACCCCACCTAGAAAGGACTATTTCCCTAAACGCAATCGTATTATTGCTGGACTCTCACAGAAGCTTCTTGTCACTGAAGCAGATATTAAAAGTGGCACAATGATTACAGTTGGTTTTGCCCTAGAACAAGGCAAGGATGTCTTTGCAGTTCCAGGACGTATATATGACTGCAAAGGCTGTAATGCACTCATCCAGCAGGGCGCAAAGCTAGTTATGAGTGTAGAAGATATCTTAGAAGAATAGGAAGCGTTTCGCTTCTTATTCTCACTAAGATGTTGACAAAATAAAAAAATCCCATATTATAAGGTGATGAAGGAGGGTTAGATGTATGAGTCATTTAGTTATTGTCGAATCACCATCTAAATCTAAAACAATTAGTAAATACTTAAGCGATGATTTCGTAGTTAAATCATCAAAAGGACATATCAGAGACCTGGCTATCTCTGGTAAAGGCGGCTTAGGTGTAGATATAGAAAATGAGTTTGCCCCTCATTATGTTATTAGTAAAGATAAGAAAGATGTTGTAAAAGAACTAAAAGCATGTGCTAAAAAAGCAGATGATGTTTATCTCGCAACCGATCCGGACCGTGAAGGGGAAGCCATCTCATGGCATTTAGCAGAAGTATTAGGATTAGATCCTGAAACTACAAAGAGAGTAGAATTCCACGAAGTGACTAAGAATGCAGTCACAAATGCGATTGAAAATCCACGTAGGATAGATATGGATTTAGTCCATTCACAAGAAACAAGACGTGTTCTAGATAGAATTATTGGGTTTAAGCTTTCTAAACTACTACAGAAGAAGATTAAATCTAAGTCTGCAGGACGTGTACAGTCAGTTGCATTAAGATTAATCTGTGAAAGAGAAGCAGAAATTGCTGCATTCGTACCAGAAGAATTTTGGAAGATCGATGCTGAATTTGAAAAGGATAATATTCCTTTCAAGGCAGAACTTACAAAACATAAGACTAAGAAGTTAGAAATCCATAATGGTGAAGAAGCACAGGCTATTTATGATGCACTAGGTTCAACTTTTATTGTTGAAAAGATTAAAAAGACAACAAAGAAAAGAAATTCTTATGCACCATTTATTACTTCAACACTTCAACAGGAAGCATCCAGTAAATTAGGATTTAAGGCAAGACGTACTATGTCCATTGCTCAGAAATTATATGAAGGGATTGATATCGGTACTGAAACTGTCGGTTTGATTACTTATATGAGAACTGACTCTATTCGTTTATCACCAGAATTCACTTCTGCTGCTATGGATTATATTGAAAAGACATATGGTAAAGAATATGTAGGAAGCATTAAGGTGTCTAAAAAGACTGAAAATGTTCAGGATGCCCATGAAGCCATCCGTCCAACAAGTATTGAACGTACACCAGAAAGTATTAAACAATATCTTACACAGGAACAATATAAGCTTTATTCATTGATCTATGCCCGTGCACTTGCTTCACTCATGGCACCAAGCCAGTCTGCAAGTACATCTTTAGTATTAGACAACAATGATTATAAGTTTAATGCATCAGGCTCTATCTTAAAGTTTGATGGTTGGTTAAAGGTTTATGGTGAATATGATAAGAGTAAGAATGAATTACTCCCAGATATGAGTGAAAATGAAGAAATTGACGCTAAAAAGATCAATAAGGAACAACATTTCACTACACCACCAGCACGTTATACAGAAGCAAAACTTATTAAGGCAATGGAAGAATTAGGTATTGGCCGTCCTTCTACCTATGCCACTATTATTGATACAATTCAGACTAGAGAATATGTCATTTTGGAAAAGAAAACATTCAAGCCTACTGAATCAGGTCTTTTGACTAATAAGAAACTTCTTGAATATTTTGATTCAATTATCAATGTAGACTATACTGCAAAGATGGAAAATGAGCTTGATGAAATTGCGAAGGGTCAGGATACTTATGTTCATGCTTTAACTGAATTTGAACAAGTATTTGAACCACTATTAGAAAAAGCCTATGATGGTATGGAAAAGATTGAACCACAAAAAACAGGAGAAAAATGCCCTGAGTGTGGTGGAGATCTTGTTATTAGAAAAGGAAGATTTGGAGAATTTGTAGCCTGCTCTAATTATCCAGAATGTAAATATGTTAAAGCTGATGAAAATAAGATCAATGAAGAAACAGGTGAGACATGTCCTCAATGTGGTTCTCCTATGATCTATAAAATGGGTCGTTTTGGACGCTTTGAAGCATGTTCTAATTACCCTAAATGTAAATATATCAAGCCTCAGAAGCTTGAAGAGACAGGTGAAACATGTCCTAACTGTGGCAGTCCAGTTGTATGGAAAAAGGGTCGTTTTGGTCCATTTAAAGCCTGCTCTAATTATCCAAAGTGTAAAACAATTATTAAAGAAAAGAAAAAGAAAGAGGAATAATGAACTGCCCATGCAGTTCATTTTCTTTATTGGAGGAAAATATGATTAAGGAAGTAAATGTCGTAGGTGGAGGTTTAGCTGGTGTCGAAGCGATTTATCAGCTTGTTAAAGAAGGTATTCCTGTCCATTTATATGAAATGAGACCAGTGAAAAAGACTGATGTTCATAAGACAAGTGATTTCGCGGAACTTGTTTGCTCTAATTCATTGCGTGCAGATGGTTTAAAAAATGCGGTCGGTGTATTAAAACAGGAAATGACAATGAATGATAGCTTGATTATCAAGATGGCAAGAGACCATGCAGTACCTGCTGGAGGATCTTTGGCAGTCGATCGTGAAGGTTTTTCTCATGCAGTGACAGAATTTATTGAAAATCATCCTTTAGTCACTGTACACCGAGAAGAAGTGACAAAAATACCTGAAGGGCCTACTATTATTGCCTCAGGACCTTTGACAAGTGATGCACTCGCAAAAGAAATTATGAATTTAATGGGTAATCAGGATTATTTTTATTTCTATGATGCAGCAGCTCCTATTGTCACAAAAGAATCTATTGATTTTAATAAAGCCTTTTATAAATCACGTTATGATAAGGGTGATGGAGAATATATCAACTGTCCAATGACTAAAGAAGAATTTGATGCTTTCTATGATGCACTGATTACTGCGGAAGTTGTTAAGCCTCATGATTTTGAAGAAAAGTTCTTTGAAGGCTGTATGCCTTTTGAAGAAATTGCGAGAAGAGGTAAACAGACATTACTTTTTGGCCCAATGAAACCAGTAGGACTAGAAAAGGATGGTCAGCGTTTTGAAGCAGTTGTTCAGTTAAGACAGGATAATGCGGTTGGGTCTCTCTATAATATTGTAGGATTCCAGACACATTTAAAATGGGGTGAACAGGACCGTATTATTCATATGATTCCAGGACTAGAAAATGCCTCTATTGTCCGTTATGGTATTATGCATCGTAACTGTTACTTCAATTCACCTACCTATTTAAATCCTACATATCAATTCAAGAATCGTGAAGATTTATTCTTTGCAGGTCAGATGACAGGTGTAGAAGGATATGTGGAATCTGCTCAAAGTGGTATTGTGGCTGGGAAAAATATGGTGAGATATTTAAAGGGAGAAGAATTACTAGTCTATCCTAGAGAAACAGTTATGGGATCTCTCGCTTATTATATTACTCATGCGTCTCCTAGTGATTTCCAACCAATGAAGGCTAACTTTGGAATTCTTCCTGATTTAGAAGGTAAAGTGAAGAAAAAAGAAAAGAAAGAAAAATATGCACAACGTGCATTAGAAAAGATGGAAGAATTTATCAATGGATGAGAAGAAAACTTTTCTTCACTATCTTAAATATCAAAAGAACTACTCTGTACTTACTTTAGAATCTTATGATAGAGAAATGACTGATTTTCTTTTATTTATAGGTAAAGAAAGTATTTCTTTACAGGAAGTAGATTATTATGTTATTCAGAATTATTTGATTCATTTAAATGAGAAGCACTTATCTCATACAACAATTAATCATTATTTGAGTTCTTTAAGATCTTTCTTTAAATATTTATGTAAACAGGAGATTGTTTCTTCTAATCCTTTCACACAGGTCCACTCATTAAAAACAGGTACTAGAAATCCTGATTTTCTTTATGTAGATGAAATGATGGGGTATCTAGACTCAATTGATACGCATACATCTTTAGGGGTAAGAAATAAGGCTCTTTTAGAACTTATGTATGCATCAGGGCTTCGTGTGAGTGAAGTTGTCTCACTACGTTTATCTCAGGTTGATTTTAATAGACAGATGCTTAGAGTATTCGGTAAAGGAAGTAAAGAAAGAGAAGTGCCATTTCATGATTATGCAAAGAAATGGTTATTAGAATATATTGATAATGATCGAGTAAGTATTATGAATGAATATCATGAAACACATGATTATGTATTTGTGAATAGAAGAGGAAAAAAGCTAACAAATAGGGGAGTAGAAAATATTATCGATCGTACAATGTATCTCTATGATCCATTGCGTAAGATTCATCCTCATACGATACGACATTCTTTTGCGACTCATTTACTTGATGCAGGAATGGATATCCGTGTTGTACAAGAATTATTGGGCCATTCCTCTTTATCAACAACTCAGATTTATACCCATGTATCCCAAGAACACTTAAGAGAAGTATATAATCGTACATGTCCTCGACAAGAATTTAAGAAAATTGAAAAAAATATTGACGATAAGGGTAATAAATGATATTATAATCAGCGTTGTAGACCTCTGACTACAACCGCACATAAAAGGTATTAAATGCAAGTGCTGCCTTGGTTGGCGAGTCTAAGAGAAAAAAATATGAAGGAGGTACACTGATGTACGCAATTATTGAAACTGGTGGAAAACAGTTAAAGGTTGAAGCTGGAGATACTATTTTTGTAGAAAAGTTAGATGTTGAAGAAGGCACTGAATACACTTTCGAAAAGGTTCTTTTAGTTGGTGATAATGGTGTTAAAGTTGGTCATCCTTACGTAGAAGGTGCTAAGGTTACTGCAACTGTTGAAAAACAGGGTAAGGAAAAAAAGATCACTGTATTCAAGTATAAGCCAAAGAAGCATTATCATAAGAAACAGGGTCATAGACAGCCTTATACTAAGCTAACAATCAAAGAAATCAACGCTTAATGACTCACGTAGATGTCGTTTACCATGCAGGTCAGATTCAATCAATTAAGGTTGAAGGACATGCTGGTCAAGATGAATATGGTAAAGATCTTGCATGTGCTGGTATCAGTACCGCAGTGGTAGGTATTTACAATATGCTTGAAGCTAAAGGCTTCATGAAAGATGGCAATCTTGCCAATGTTGAGAGTGGTTACTCTTATTTCGAGATATTCAATAATCGTGAAGATTATCAGATTATTCTAGAAACTTTATTAAAAATTCTAGAAACTGTTGAATACTCATATGAACAATATGTTAAAATTAACACTAGGGAGGTATAATACTATGTTAAAGTTAGATTTACAGTTATTCGCTTCTAAAAAGGGTGTAGGTTCTACTAAGAACGGTCGTGACTCTGAATCAAAGCGTTTAGGTGCTAAGCTTTCTGATGGACAGACTTGCACAGCTGGTTCAATTATTTATAGACAGAGAGGTACTAAGGTTCATCCTGGTACTAATGTTGGTAAAGGTGGAGACGATACTTTATTCGCTAAAGTTGATGGTGTCGTTAAATACGAAAGACTTGGTAAAAACAAGAAACAGGTATCTGTTTACCCTGTAGCTTAATCTCAAGAATCCCCCATGGGATTCTTTTTTTAAAGAAAGAAGGTGGATACATGAAATTTATTGATCGCGTTAAGATTTATGTTCAAGCAGGTACTGGAGGTAATGGTACAGTTGCTTTCAG
>NZ_FR898862.1:0-12190 GCF_000437715.1 Catenibacterium sp. CAG:290 | reverse complement strand
CAAAGGGAGGTCCATCTGGAGGAGATGGAGGTCGTGGCGGAAGTGTTATCTTCGTTGCAACAAACTCATTATCAACTTTATTAGATTTAAGATATTATCGTGAATACAAGGCTCAAAATGGTGAAAAAGGTCATGCTAAAAAGATGCATGGTGCTGATGCTGATGATTTAGTTATCAGAGTACCAGTAGGCACTTGTGTTTATGATGACGATACAGGCAATATTATTGCCGACCTTACAAAGGATGGTCAGCGTGCTGTAATCGCAAAAGGTGGCCGTGGCGGTCGTGGGAATGCAAGATTTGCTTCATCACGTAACCCAGCACCTAAGATCTGTGAAAATGGTGAACCAGGTGAAAAATTCAATCTAAGAGTAGAATTAAAACTACTTGCAGATGTTGGATTAGTAGGATTCCCAAGTGTTGGTAAGTCTACTTTATTATCTGTTGTTTCAAAAGCAAGACCACAGATTGCTGATTATCACTTTACTACTATCGTACCTAATTTAGGTGTTGTACAGGTTAAGGATGGTCGTTCATTTGTTATGGCTGACTTACCTGGTCTTATTGAAGGCGCATCACAGGGTAAAGGTTTAGGTCATCAGTTCTTAAGACATATCGAAAGATGTCGTGTTATTGTTCATATTATTGATATGAGCGGTAGCGAAGGCAGAGATCCTTATGAAGATTATGTTACTATTAATAAAGAATTAGGTGAATATGAATATCGCTTATTAGAAAGACCACAGATTATTGTGGCTAATAAGATGGATGGCGATGAAGCAGAAGAAAACTTAAAGAAATTCAAGGAAAAGCTTGGAGATCAGAAAGTATTCCCAATTATTGCACCTATCCATGAAGGTATCGATGCTGTTCTTTATGCAGTTGCTGATGCATTAGAAACTGCTCCAGACTTCTTTAATCAGGAAGAAGAACAGGAAAGTGTTCTTTATACTTATAAGGAAGAAGAAAAACCATTCACTATCCATAATAAAGGTAATGGTGTATGGGAAGTCACTGGTAAGAAGGTTGAAAGACTTGTACAGATGGCATCATTCACTACAGATGATGGCTTCCAGAGATTCGCATTACAGATCCGTAATATGGGTATCGATGATGCATTAAGAGAAGCAGGCTGTGAAGATGGCGATACTGTACGCTTATATGACTTCGAATTTGAATTTTATAATTAATACCATTTCTAGAAATGGTATTTTTTTTTGACATATGATAGAATTAGGAAATGCGTAAAGGAGATTTTTATGTATAGTTATATCAAAGGAATCATTGCAGATTTGTATTCAGATCATATTGTCATAGATAATCATGGAATAGGTTATGAGGTACATGTATCCAACCCCTATAATTTTAAAAAGGGTGATGATGCAACAGTCTATATCTATCAGCAGGTCAAAGAGGATGATATTACTTTATTTGGCTTTAAGAAAAAAGAAGAAAAAGAATTATTTCAGAAACTTATTCTTGTAAAAGGGATAGGCTGTAAGACAGCTATTGGTATTCTTGCGACAGGTGAGATTGATGCGATTATTGATGCGATAGAAGGTAAAAATACAGCATATCTTAAGAAGATACCTGGGATTGGTCCTAAAGCTGCACAGCAGATCATCCTTGACTTGCATGGTAAGTTTGATAAACGTGCAATGAAGCCTCTTGGTTCTCCAGATTATGAAGAAGCCACTGAAGTATTAATCGCATTAGGCTATAAACAAAATGATGTAGAAAAAACAATGAAAGTATTATCTAGTGAAAATCTAGACACTAATGGTTATGTGAAACGTGCATTAGCTTTATTAACACAATAATGAAAGGAGAATCTTATGGATCGTGATATTTTAGATACAAATGAACATATCGAAGATGAAGAAAGTTCTTTAAGACCGGCTTCTTTTGATGAATATGTCGGTCAGCATGATTTAAAAGAAAACCTTCGTGTTTTTGTAGGTGCTGCAAAGATGCGTGATGAAACACTTGATCATGTTTTATTCTATGGTCCTCCAGGACTAGGTAAAACCACAATGTCAATGATTATTGCGAATGAAATGGGAACGCATATCAAGATTACAACAGGACCTTCTATTGAAAAAACAGGTGATCTTGTTGCATTACTTACATCTCTTGAACCGGGGGATGTACTCTTTATTGATGAAATTCATCGTTTAAATAAAGTTGTAGAAGAAATACTATATCCTGCAATGGAAGATTTCTGCGTAGATGTTATGATTGGTAAAGATGCGACAACACGTTCTGTACGTATTGATTTACCCCCTTTCACATTAGTAGGAGCGACTACACGTGCAGGAGATATCTCTGCCCCATTGCGTGATCGTTTTGGTATTGTGGCTAAACTTGATTATTATAAGGATGAAGAACTCCGAGATATTATTTCTCGTACAAGTAAAGTCTATGGTATGACAATGGAAGAAGAAGCCAAGATGGAACTTGCAAGACGTTCAAGAGGAACACCACGTATTGCAAATAGACTCTTTAGACGTGTCAGAGACTTTGCGCAGTTCTATGGTGATGAAATCATTACTAAAGACCGTACAATGCAGGCATTGGACCGTTTAAAAGTAGATAATCTAGGACTAGATGATGTCGATCATAAATACTTACTAGGTATCATCAATCGTTTCCAAGGTGGCCCTGTAGGATTAGAAGCACTTGCTGCAAGCATTGGTGAGGAAAGAATGACATTAGAAGATGTTTATGAACCTTACTTACTACAAAAAGGCTTGATCAAACGTACTTCAAGAGGCAGAATTGCGACAGATCTTGCTTATAGGCATTTTCATATTACAAGAGAGAATTAATTTAATTCTCTTTTTTTATGCGTCAAATTAAGATTATAGGGCTGATTCTTCTAAGTATTGCCTCATTTATATATGGTTATCAAAAGCCTGAGAAGGTCAGCTCAACGCAGAAATCAGAAGTCTATATTACATTAGAAGGTGCATTTAACAAGACAGGAGAAGTCCCTATAAAAGAAGGGATGACAATGAGTGATTTAGTTAAGGAAGTTGGAGTTAAAGAAAATGCCTGTATGGATTCTTTGAATATGAATAGAAGTATCCAGGCAGAAATGCGTCTTTACTTACCAGAAAAAAGAGCAAATATGATTTCACTCAATAAAGGAACAATAGAAGACTTTATGACATTAAAAGGAGTAGGAGAGAAAACAGCACAGAAGTTTATAGACTATAGGCATACACAGCCCTTTTATACAATAGAAGACATTATGAATATACAAGGAATCGGTGAGAAGAAATATCTCATCTACCGTGATTACTTATGCCTTTAAGATATCATTTAGTATATTATGCAGTATTTGTCTTATTACTATCTGTTGCTTATCTTGTTCATCCTTTATTTTATATATTTCTATTAGCTTATTTAATTTATCTAGTAAAACGATTTGGAAGAAAGATGTTATTTCTTCTTTTTTTATTACCTATTATATTAAGACCAGTGACTTCACCGGAAGTGCCTTCTATTGTTTCTGGAAAAGTGAAAGATATAAGAGATAATTATGTTATTTTAAATACAGATTATGGGAAGATTAAAGCTTATACAGATCATAAGTTTCAATATAATGATGAAGTACTCGTTAAATTGAACTTTCTAGAAATCAATCATCGTAAAGATCCTATAGGTTATGATGAATATCATTCATTCAAAGCTAACAACATCGTCGCAAAGGCTAAAATCACCCATATTACTTCTGTCTCATCTCATCCCTCCTTTTATCAATTGCTAGAAAAACAGTTTTCTTCCTCAAAATCTATTAAAAGCTATCAGAAGCTATTTATCTTAGGCATTAAGGATGAAGCTATTAAAGAAGACTATTCATTCCTCACAAGTCTTTCTCTCGTACATATGTTTGCTCTTTCAGGAATGCATATTCATTTACTCTATAAATGTCTCAGTCTTATTAAATCATTTATACGTGATGATATTGCAGATATCATCATTAAAGTACTTATAGCCTTTTATGTTTTTTCTATACCTTATAATATATCTCTTTATCGTGCTTTTTATATGTTAGTAATTTATGATCTTGTGAAGGAGAAGTTCAATCAGCTAGATGTTTTATCATTTCTTGTTTTAGTTAATGTTATCAAGAATCCTTATATCATCTTTAGTATTTCTTTTGTCTTTTCATATTTTATTTATTTTCTTGTCATTATGACCAAACATTTCCCATATCGCTCTTTCCTTATTTATTTATTTAGGTGGTATTCCTATTGTCCTCTCACTTAATTTCTCGATTAATATCTTTTCTTATTTCTTAACAGTTCTTCTTTCTCCTTTTATATCCTGTTTCTATGTTGTGACACTTCTCTCTCTTATTTTTCCAATAGATCTCATTATGAAGATGATGATTGGCTACCAGCAGATGATTCTTACCTTTATTACTTCATTCAATGCAGAAATCATCTTTCAAAAACCAACACTCTCATTTATTATTCTTTATTACATTATCTTGTTTAATATCTTCTTATTATTAGAAGAAAAAAAGAGTATTCAATTTTCTATGTCATTGTTGTGCGCACTACTAATCAGCTTCCATATATATAGTATCTATAAACCTTACACGCAGGTCTCTACTATTGATGTAGGACAGGGAGATTGTTCACTCATTCGTCTGCCTTTTAATCAAGGAAATTATTTGATTGATACAGGTGGTAATAGGGAATATGACATAGCCTCACATAATGTGATTCCATTTCTTAAATCTCAAGGTGTTCCGTGTATTGATAGAGTTTATATCTCTCATCATGATTATGATCACTATGGTGCATTAGATTCATTAAAGAAGAAATATAAAGTCAAGCGTGTTGTTGATACCTATCAAAAAGAAGAGAAGAATAAACTCATTACAATCAAGATGCTCAAAAGTGATGTTATCTATCCTTCTACTAATGAAAACTCATTAGTGATGTTAGTCACAACAGGAGGCTATAATTATTTATTTACAGGCGATATCCCAAGTAATGTAGAAGAAGACCTCTATAAGAAATATGGGAAAATAGATGTGGATGTCTTAAAGGTTGCACATCATGGCAGTGGTTATTCTTCTTCTGTAACATTCTTTCAAATGGTTCATCCTCGTATTGCAATGATTGGTGTAGGAGAACATAATCTCTATGGGCATCCAGCTCATATTGTCATTAAACGATTAGAAGAAAGAAAGATTAAAATACTGCGTACAGATCTTGATGGCAGCTTTTCTATTATCACTTATTTAGGAGAACATCTTATTTACCGCTATTAATAAATTTATGGTAGAATAGGACAAAAGGATGGAGAATTATGAATATTGTATTATATGGAGAAGAAAAACTGTTACTTGCACAAAGATTAGGAGACTTAAAAAAGAAATATCAATGTACAAGTGATGATATGAACTATATGGTCTATCATGCAGGTGAAACACCAATGAAGGACATTATTGAAGATGCTTTAACACAACCTTTCTTAACAGAATATAAGATGGTTGTATTAAAGAATCCAATCTTTCTCACAAAAGAGAAGCCTAAAAAGAAGCTAGTTACAGATGAAGATATCAAGTTATTTTTAGATTATATTGAACATGATAATCCAACAACATTATTTGTAATATATCATGATCAGCGTAACTTTGATGAAAGAAAAAAAGTAGTTAAATCATTACGTAAAAACGCGAAATGGTATGAAATAGAGAAATTAACCTTCAATCAGCTTTATAAGGCTACTAGAGAAGCCATTGTTCATAGAAATGCCTCTATTGAAGACAATGCTCTTGCTTTATTACTAGACCGCTGTGGAAATGATCTTCTCACTATTTCTAATCAGGTAGAAAAATTATGTCTCTATACACATAGTATAAAGAAAGAAGATGTTGAAAGATTGGTTCCACCACGCGTTGAAGAGGATGTCTTTAAGTTAACCAATGCATTATTAGCTCATGATTTAAGAAATACAATGCGTGTTTATCAAGACTTAATCTCTAAGAAACATGATCCTTTAGAACTCATTGGTTTAATTGCGAATGCATTACGTAATCTCTATCAGGTTTCTATTATGAGTAAAAAGGGATATCGTGATAATGATATTGCTTCAGCATTAGGTCTTAATCCTCGTGCTATCTATCCAATTCGTAAAAATGCAGCACATTTTGATATCACTGAACTGATGGAAAAACTCTATGCCTTATCAGAACTAGATTATGCAATCAAGACAGGTACAGTAGATAAATTTAGAGGACTAGAACTTTTCTTGATGAGGATATAATATGGAAACAAAAGCACTTTATATTCATATTCCTTTTTGTGATCATATCTGTTCTTATTGCGATTTCGCAAAGGTCTATTATCTTGAAGAGTTTGTCTTAAAATATCTAGAACGATTAAAGGAAGAACTTGATGCACTTCCTCATCATATAATGAGAACTATTTATATAGGAGGAGGAACACCAAGTGCTCTTTCTTTAAATCAATTAGATGCATTATTAAGTATGGTTGATCCTTTTGTAGGGGATGATACTCTCGAATATACAATAGAAGTCAATCCTGAATCAGCAACGCTTGATAAACTAGAATGTATGCATACTCATGGTGTGAATCGAATAAGCGTTGGTGTACAGACATTTAATAATGATTTATTAAAAAGGATTGAACGTTATCATACTTCTGATATTGCGAAAGAAGTAATAAGAAATGCATGCTCTATAGGCTTTAAGCATATCTCTATTGATCTTATGTATGGACTTCCTAATCAGACATTAGAAGATGTCCAAGAAGATTTAAAGACTGCCTTATCACTTCCTATTAATCATTTATCTTATTATTCACTTATATTGGAGGAACATACAAGACTTTATGATAACTATGAACCTCTTGATGAAGAGACAGAAGGAAAGTGGAGTGATTATATTGTAGAGACACTTTCTCATGCTGGTTTTCATCGCTATGAAGTCTCTAACTTTGCGTTAGGAAATCATGAATCAGAACATAATAAAGTTTATTGGCATTATGATAATTATTATGGTGTGGGCATTGGTGCGACAGGTAAAATAGATGATGAACTTATTTCTCACTCGCGTAGTCTTACTGATTACTTGAAGGGGAAGAATACAATATATATAGAAAAAGAAACAATTGAAGATACAATGTTTAATCATCTTATGATGTCTTTACGTCTAAAAGAAGGATTAGACCTTGATGAATTTAAAAGAAGATATCATTGTTCTGTAGAAGATGTCTATAAAGAAGCTCTTACTAAGAACCTAGGTAATCATTCGTTGATTATTGAAAACAATCATTTGAAAACAAATGATACACTCGATCTTCTTAATTCCATTCTTCTAGATTTCTTACCAGAATAAGTGGTTTCTCAAATAAGAGAAACCCTTTTTGATATAAACTAGCACTAAAGTCTTGACACTGCTAAAAAAGAAGGTATAATGAATCTAGCACAAGAGGAAAAAGAGTGCTAAGGAGGTGCTTGGGAATGCTTTCGGCAAGACAAATGCTTATATTTAAATATATTGTCGAAGAGTTTATTGAAACAGCAGAACCTGTTGGATCTAAGCTTCTAATGACAAAATATGAATTACCATATTCAAGCGCCACTATTCGAAATGAAATGAGCAAGCTTGAAGAACTTGGCTTTCTAGTGAAGACACATACATCTTCTGGTCGTGTTCCTTCCAAGAAGGGATATTACTATTATGTAAATACTTTGCTTCAGCCAAATGTCGACGAACAGGTAAAGAATCAGGTTGCAACGATCTTTAGTGATACACATCAATCATTGAATAGTTTGATTAAAGAAAGCTGTGAAATGTTAAGCCAGTTGACTGATCTGACGGCGGTTGCTCTAGGACCTAATTCAAGTTATGAATGTCTGCAGAACATTACACTTGTTCCAATTGGGACGCGTAATGTCACTGCGATTATTGTAACGGATAAGGGACATGTAGAAAATCGAGTTTTCACTTTATCTGAGACATTGAGTTTGGATGATTTACAATCTTGTGTGGCGGTAATGAATGACACATTAGTTGGAACACCAATCAATCAGGTGGCAGATAGATTAGAAAACGATGTCAAGCCAATCCTCAATACGAGAATCAAGGAACATGAAATCTTGTTTAATGCTTTCTTAGAAGCATTTATGAAGTTTGCAAGAAACAATGTATATTTCTCTGGTAAAGATCATTTGTTGTATCAACCAGAATACAATGATGTCAACAAGTTAAGAAAATTAGTGAGTGCATTTGAAAATTCATCAAACTGGAATTTCTTAGCACCAACTGATGATGATGGTATCAAGGTATTAATTGGTGATGATTCAAATGTATCTGGACTTGATGATGTATCAGTTATTTCATCTTCTTTTGATACAGGAGGAGCTAGTAAAGGAACGATTTCTGTAATCGGTCCAACACGTATGCCTTACAAGAAAGTTGTATCGCTTGTAGAATATATTACTGAAAATATAGAAAGAATCATCAAGGAAAATGATGAGTAGAAGAGGTGAGACCATGGCAGAAGAAATGAAGAAAGAAACAGAAGAAACTGTTGAAGAAACTACTAAGGAAGAAGCTGAAGAAGTAAAAGAAGAGACAACTGAAGAAACAGCTGAAGAAACAGTAGATCCTAAAGATGAAAAGATTAAGGATTTAGAATCTCAAATCAACAAGTGGAAGACAGATTATTATAAAGTATTCGCTGATATGGAAAACTTAAAGAAAAGACTTAAAAATGAACATGCGAATCAGTTAAAGTATGCAATGCAGTCTTTTATTGAAGAGTTATTACCAGTTATTGATAACTATGAAAGATCATTAACTGTTGAACCTGAAAGCGAAGAAGGTAAGAATATTCTTAAGGGTAACAAGATGATTTTGAACCAGTTAATGAATATTTTAGGCAAGAATGGTGTAACTGTGATTGAAGCGCAGGGTAAGGAATTTGATCCAAATATGCACCAGGCAGTTATGCAGGATGATAATCCTGACTTTGGTCCAAATATTGTGACTGAAGAATTACAAAAAGGTTATATGTTAAAAGATAGAGTAATTAGAGCAACTTTAGTGAAAGTGAATAAGGATTAATAGGAGGAGAACTTATTATGAGTAAAATTATTGGTATTGATTTAGGTACAACAAATTCATGTGTCAGTGTTATGGAAAATGGTGAAGCAAAAGTTATTGCAAATCCAGAAGGAATGAGAACAACTCCATCAGTTGTTGCATTCAAGAACGGTGAAATCATCGTTGGTGAAGCTGCAAAGCGTCAGGCTGTTACAAATCCTGATACTGTAGCATCAATCAAGAGACATATGGGTACAAACTATAAAGAACATGTAAATGGTCGTGATTATACACCAGAAGAAATTTCAGCAATGATTCTTCAGAACTTAAAGGCTACTGCTGAAAGTTATTTGGGTGAAAAAGTAACTAAGGCTGTTATCACAGTTCCAGCTTACTTCAATGATGCTCAGCGTCAGGCTACTAAGGATGCTGGTAAGATTGCAGGTCTTGATGTTGAACGTATTATCAACGAACCTACAGCTGCTGCACTTGCTTACGGTGTAGATAAAACTGAACAGGAACAGAAAGTATTAGTATATGACTTAGGTGGAGGAACATTCGATGTTTCTATCCTTGACTTATATGATGGTACATTTGATGTATTAGCTACTGCAGGTAACAACCGCTTAGGTGGTGATGACTTCGATAAGAAAGTTATGGACTACATGGTTTCTGAATTCAAGAAAGAAAACGGTGTTGATTTAAGTGCTGATAAGATGGCTATGCAGAGAGTTAAAGATGCTGCAGAAAAAGCTAAGAAAGACCTATCTGGTATGATGCAGACTCAGATCTCATTACCATATATCACTGCTGGTGCTAATGGACCACTTCATTTAGATATGACTCTTACAAGAGCTAAATTTGATGAATTAACAGCTGATTTAGTTGCTAAAACAGAAGTTCCAGTAAGACAGGCATTAACTGATGCGAAAGTATCTGCATCTGAAATCGATCAGATCTTATTAGTTGGTGGTTCTACTCGTATTATTGCAGTACAGGAATCAGTTAAGAGATTATTAGGAAAAGAACCTAACAAGTCAGTTAACCCTGATGAAGTAGTATCTATGGGTGCTGCAATCCAGGGTGGTGTTATCACTGGTGATGTTAAGGATGTCGTATTACTTGATGTTACACCATTATCACTTGGTATCGAAACAATGGGTGGTGTTATGACAGTATTAATCCCACGTAACACAACTATCCCAACTACTAAATCACAGATTTTCTCAACTGCTGCTGATAACCAGCCAGCTGTAGATATCAATGTATTACAGGGTGAACGTGCAATGGCTAAAGATAATAAGCAGCTAGGCTTATTCAAACTTGATGGTATTGAACCAGCTCCAAGAGGCATTCCTCAGATTGAAGTATCATTTGATATCGACGTTAACGGTATCGTAAACGTTAAAGCAAAAGATATGAAGACAAATAAAGAACAGTCTATCACTATTCAGAACTCTACAGGTTTAAGTGAAGAAGAAATTGATAGAATGGTTAAGGAAGCTGAAAGCAACAAGGCTGACGATGAAAAGAAACGTAAAGACATCGAAACTAAGAACAAAGCAGAAGCTATGATCAACCAGATTGATAAGGCTTTAGCTGAACAGGGTGCTAACCTTCCAGAAGATCAGAAGAACCAGGCTACAGCTTTAAGAGATGAACTTAAGACTGCATTAGACAATAATGATATGGCTACTCTTGAATCTAAGATGAGCGAACTTGAACAGATTGCTCAGCAGATGGCTGCTGCTCAGTATCAGCAGCAGAATGCTGGTAACACAGCAGGTGCAGACACTTCATCTAACAACAATAACGATGATTTCGTTGATGCAGACTTTACTGAAAAGAACTAACAAGAAAGCCAAGGGCAATCCCCTTGGCTTATATTAAATGAGGTGTAATTTATGGCAGATAAGAGAGATTACTATGAAGTCCTTGGTGTATCTAGGGATGCTTCAAAAGATGAAATAAAACGTGCCTATCGTAAGATGGCAAAGAAATATCACCCTGATGTGAATAAAGCGCCAGATGCAGCAGATAAGTTCAAGGAAGTTAATGAAGCCTATGAAGTTCTTTCTGATGAGAATAAAAAGGCTGCTTATGACCGTTATGGACATGCAGCATTTGAACAGGGTGGTGCAGGTGCTGGAGGATTTGGTGGCCAGGGATTTGGCGGATTTGAAGATATGGACTTTGGTGATATCTTCGGTTCATTCTTTGGCGGGGGACAGTCACGTTCTAGAAGACCTACAGGACCACAAAAAGGTGAAGACCGTTATGTTCAGATAGAAATTGATTTCATGGATGCTATCAAGGGTAAAAAGACTGAACTTAAGATCAACTATGATGAACAGTGTTCTCATTGTCATGGTACAGGTGCTAAGAATCCTAATGATGTGCATACATGTTCTAGATGTGGTGGGACAGGACGTATTAGAGTACAGCAGCGTTCACCATTTGGTACCATCATTAATGAATCAGTCTGTCCAGACTGTCATGGTACAGGTAAGGTAGTCAAGGATAAGTGTCCACGTTGTCATGGTTCAGGATATATTAATAAGAATGTCACTGTAGAATTAACTATCCCAGCTGGTATTAATTCTCATCAGCAGTTACGTGTCGCTGGTAAAGGACAGCGTGGTGTCAATGGTGGACCTAATGGTGACTTATATGTAGAAATCTATGTTCGCCCACATAAATACTTTGTGAGAAACGGTAATGATATTTCTATATCAGTTCCAGTTTCTGCAGTAGATGCAACTCTTGGCTGTGAAGTTGAAGTACCTACTGTTTATGGTGATGTCACTATGAAGATTCCAGCAGGAACACAGACTGGTACAGTCATGAGACTTAAGGGTAAAGGTGTCAAGAACATGCGTGGTGATACTTATGGTGATCAGTATGTTCAGGTTAACGTTTCTATTCCTAAGAAGTTAAGCAAGAAAGAAAAAGACCTTTATACAAAACTTAAAGAATTAGATGAAAAAGAATCTATTTTTGATCAATTTAAGAAATCATTCAAGAGATAGGGATATTGAGTATTCCTATCTTTTTTGTATAATGAAATAAGACAAACTATTAAATGTCAATAAATAG
>NZ_FR898861.1:0-15346 GCF_000437715.1 Catenibacterium sp. CAG:290 | reverse complement strand
AGGAATAATCTTCGCAAAATAAGAACGAGATAATGCCTGGATAGCTCCCTGGAACATACCTACAAAAATAGCTAAGATCCAGAATTCCCATTGTTTATCTAACTGAATCGCAAATAAGGCAATACCAGTATAGGCAATAATACATACTTTAATAAGTTTATCTGTAGGGTATTTCTTAGATAAACGTCCAAAAATCAGCGCAAATGGGAAAGCAACAATCTGAGTCACTAATAAGGCAATTAATAATCCGTTGGTATTAAGTCCAAGGGCACTGCCATAGGCAGTGGCCATTTCAATGATTGTATAAACACCGTCGATGTAGAAGAAGAAAGAAATCAAATAGAAGAATACTTTCTTATCTTCATTTAAAGTAGAAAGAGTATGTCCTAAACGTTTAAAACTTTCACGAATAGGATGTTCCTGTTTCTCTACGAAATTTACCTGTTTATAGTTCTTTAAGAGTGGTAATGTCATACCCAGCCACCATAATGCATTGATTAAGAAGGCGATTGTCATAGCACCGTTAAATGGAATAGCCATCTTTTCATAGAATAAGACAATCACTAAGCTGATTACAAAAGGCACACAGCTTCCAATATAACCCCATGCATATCCTTGAGATGAAACATAGTCCATACGCTTGTCATCTGTAATATCTAGAAGCATGGAATCATAGAAAATCAGACTTGCATTATAACCAATCTTCGCAATAACGAATACACCTAAGAATATAATCCAAGACTTAGGAACTGAAAAACAGGCTAAGCCCATTACACCTATGATCATACTAATAGTAAAGATTGGTTTCTTGTATCCTTTTGTATCCACAATAGAACCAAGCACTGGTCCAATAATAGCAACAATAAGAGTTGTGAAAGAAGATGCATAACCCCAATAAGCTAAATAGTTGACTTCACTGATCTTTGCGAGAGACGCAAGATAGTTGAAGTAAATCGGAACTATAGTAGCAACAAGTAGAATAAAGGCGCTATTACCGACATCATACAAGATCCAGTATTTTTCTAGTTTAGTCAGTTTATTCATAGTTTCTATTAAACCTTTCATTTAAGTAATCATCATCAAGATGGTCAACATACTCATTAATGAGTGATACGGCTAAAGGCACTGCTTCATCCTTCATTTCTATTAAATGATTGATATCATTGGCAGCATGTTCATCTTTTTCATAGTTAATAAGTAATCCTTTATATTCTTCATACATACCACCTAACTTCATTACACTTAAGACAAAGCTTCTCTTCAATTTACTAGGAGCTACAAGCCACTTTAAGATAAATAGTAGATCATGTAATGCTTTATCTACTTCTTCTGCTTTTAAATCAAAGAATGGTGCAATCACCTGTGCATTGGTATAACCAGGATGAATATGAGTTGTTAAATTGGCAGTCAAAGGATCTTTTCCTACTCTTACAAGTAATTCTCTATCTAGTTCTGATTCTAGTAAGCTATGGGTCATAGATAAAGTATTCTCTAATACACCAATTTCAGGATGTAAAGAACTATCTAATGTAAAGTGAGTAATAAATCCAATAGTATAAGCGAGTGTTGCATCTGTGGCATCCTGTCTAATGAGTTCTTTTGCATGTTTAAAGAAATCTGTGGCAGGAAGCTGATGCATTCCAAACCCTAATGATTTTACAGGATTCTTCTTATAGACATCATAATAAAAAAGAATATCTGGACCATGAATCCCTATATGATATAAATCAATGTAGGGCATGATCCTTTTCTTGATGTTTTCATCAAGCTGATCTAAAACCTGTTCACCAAAAACATAATGTGTATAACCTGCTGGCATAAAAAAACCTCCTGAAACCTATTATAAGCTAGTATTTCTTAACATAAATCAAAAATAGATTACGTTTCTGTTAAGATTGTGTATCTTCATTATACCGTAAACACTTATTTTTGGTGAATATTTCAACCATTTCAAAAAAATAAATACAAAATTTACGCAAATCACAATAACTGTTAGGAAATAGAGTATGTTAAAATGTTAATTTTATGCTATAATGTGTTATACAGACAAAATGAAAGGGGTTACTTTATGGAAAAGACACTCGAATATGCAGGAATTAAAAACTATACAGGAAAAGCACATTATAATTTATGTCCTGCTAAATTAGTAGAATACGCTTTAAAGCGTAAAGAAGGATTATTAACTGACCAGGGTGCATTAGTTGTAAAAACAGGAAAATATACTGGTCGTTCACCACATGATAAATTTATTGTAGATACACCAGAGGTACATGAACAGATTGCCTGGGGTGATGTCAATGTAGCCATGAGTGTAGAAAACTACAATGCATTAAAAGAAAAAGTACTTAACTATATGAGTGACAAAGAATTATTCGTATTTAAAGGCTTTGCTGGAGCTGACAAGAAATACCGTCGTAAATTCACTGTCATCAATGAACTCGCATGTCAGAACCTTTTTATCCATCAATTATTAATTAGGCCTACAAAAGAAGAATTAGATAATTTTGGTTTAACAGATTATACAATTCTTGTTGCACCAGGATTCCATTGCGTTTCTGAAGTAGATCATACTAACTCAGAAGCAGCTATTATTATTAACTTTACAGAACGTACAGTTATTATTGTAGGTTCACAATACTCAGGAGAAATCAAGAAATCAGTCTTCACAATCATGAACTATTGCATGCCTTTACAGGAAAATATTCTCCCTATGCATTGTTCAGCTAATATGGATCCAGATACTGGAGAAACAGCTATCTTCTTTGGTTTATCTGGTACAGGTAAAACGACACTTTCTACAGACCCTAATAGAATGTTGATTGGGGATGATGAACATGGATGGAGTGAAGAAGGTATCTTCAACTTTGAAGGTGGATGTTATGCAAAGACAATTAATTTATCTCCTACAGGAGAACCAGATATCTATCGTGCTATTCGTTTTGGTTCAGAACTAGAAAACGTAGTTGTAGATGCAAAGACTAGACAGCCAGATTATGATGATGGTACACTTACAGAAAATACACGTGTCGGTTATCCTATTGAATATATTCAAAATGCCCAGATTCCAGGAGTAGGTGGAGTACCTAAAGTCGTTATTTTCTTAACTGCAGATGCCTTTGGTGTATTACCACCAATCTCTAGACTTGATCATGATGCAGCTATGTATCAATTCGTTACTGGATTTACATCTAAAGTTGCAGGTACAGAAAGAGGCATCAGCGAACCACAGCCTACATTCTCTACACTATTTGGAGAACCATTCATGCCTCTAGAGCCAAGTATTTATGCACAGTTACTTGGTTCACGTCTAGAAGCCTATGGTACTAAGGTTTATTTAGTAAATACTGGATGGAATGGTGGACCTTATGGTATTGGTTCACGTATGAAACTATCATATACACGTGCTATGGTCACTGCAGCAGTCAATGGATCATTAGATAATGTCATCTATTATTATGATTCACGTTTTAATCTTCATGTCCCTCAATCATGTCCTGGAGTCCCAGAATATGTATTAAACCCTAAGGATACATGGGCTAATAAGGAAGCATATGAAGATATGGCTAATGAACTTGCTATGATGTTTGAAGCAAACTTCAATACTAAGTATCCACATATGCCAGAAAATATTAGAAAAGCAGGACCACATCCTAAGAAATAAAAGCCACTTCATGTGGCTTTTTTGGAGGTTTTATGGGAGAAATAGGGAAAAGTAAAATAGAATATCCTGATACTTATATTGTAGTAGATGTAGAGACTACAGGACTTAGTCCTGAAACAGAAAGACTGATAGAAGTCGCAGCTATTAAGTATGTCAATCACAAAGAGGTGGCACGCTTTAGTGAACTCATTAACCCGTTAAGAGATCAATTACCTGTAGACTTACTAGATAAGGATAAAACTATCTATATAAGTGATTTTATCGAGAATCTCACAGGCATTTCTAATCGTATGTTACATGATGCAAGAGGGGAAAAAGATGTCCTTAAAGAGTATATTAAGTTCATAGGGGATGATATGATCATAGGTCATAATGTCCGTTTTGATATTCGTTTCATCTATGATGAACTTCTAAGAGATTATGGAGTCCTTTTTCAAAATGATTATATTGATACATTGAAGATTGCAAGAAAATTTTTACATGAAGATTTGAAACGCTATAGACTCAAGGATCTTGCAGATCATTATCATATTGATTATTCTCATGCACATCGTGCAGTGAATGATTGTGAAATTACGCATATTGTATATGAAATGATGATGGAAGATATCTTTAATAACTTTGGGACAATAGAGAATTATCGTAAGAAAAGAAAGAATAAGAAATAGAAAGAATGAAGATGTTTGTTGAAGAAGATGAATTAGAAAGAGATAAACAATTATTAGATTTGCGTAGAAGTGTATTGGAAGTGGAAGAAGAAAGATTAAGTGTACAACCTACAATGAGTATTTCTGAAGCAAGAATTGCACGTGATAAGAGAATTGATATATTGAGATTAAAAGGCTTGAAAAAGTGACTTCAACTGTTAATATTGTATATAATTGTTATATTAACTAATTGGAGATAGAAAGGAAAAAAACTAACATGAACAAAATCGCAAGCTTTACAGTGAATCATTTAATTTTATTACCAGGTATTTATGTATCTAGAAAAGATAAGGTAGGAGAAGAAGTCATTACTACTTTTGATATACGTATGACAGCACCTAACAGAGAACCTGTTATTAATACTGCTGAAATCCATACAATGGAACATTTAGGTGCCACTTTCTTAAGAAATCATAAGGAATGGGCTGAAAAAGTTATTTACTTTGGGCCTATGGGATGTCGTACAGGATTCTATATGATTCTTGCAGGAGATTTAGAATCTAAGGATGTTGTAGGATTAGTGACTGAAATGTTTACTTTCATGGCTGAATTTGAAGGTGATGTTCCAGGTGCTGCGGCAAGAGACTGTGGTAACTATTTAGATATGAACTTACCTCTTACTAAGATTGTTGCTAAAAGATTCTTAGATAACACTCTTAAAAATATCACAGAAGAACATTTAGTATATCCAGATTAAGACTTCCATGGAAGTCTTTTTTACGTATACGTACATATATTGATTAATTACTTACTTGTATGTATACTAGTAAAGAGAGGTATTATTATGCATTTATTTCTGACAAGCTCAAACTTAACATTAAATGGTCAATATATTAATGAAGAGAATGGTTTCCGTTCTCTTCTTTTTAATGTTCTTCCTCGTCATATTCGTTGTCTTTATATTGCATCTGATCCAATTGATACGATTTATAATGATGAATGGGGAAACTACCAAAAGAAAGCCTTGATGAATAGTCATTTCTTAGTGGATACATTTACTATTCTGGATGATCGAAACAAAGAGAAGACAGAAGAACTAGTGAAAGAATCAGATCTTATCATACTTGGAGGAGGACATGTGCCTACTCAAAACAAGTTCTTCAGAGAAATCCACTTAAAGAAGTATTTAAAGGAGTATGAAGGTGTGATAGTAGGTGTCAGTGCAGGTTCTATGAACTGTGCTAAGACTGTATACGCCATGCCTGAACTTCCAGGAGAATATCTTGATAAGAAGTATCAAAGATATCTTCCGGGATTAGAACTCACCCAAACAATGATCATTCCTCACTATAATGAAATACATGATGATTGTTTGGATGGTGTTCATATATTCAAAGATATAGCTTATCCTGATAGTGCCAAAAGAACTTTTATAGTATTAGTGGACGGAAGCTTTATACATATTCATGAAGGAAAGGAAGTCATTCATGGTCTTTCTTATAAAATAGAAAAAGGAAAACAAACACTTATACAAGAAAAAGATTGTATGTTCACATTGGATTCATAAAGAGGGGCTATATTATAAATGTATTAAGAAACTCCCTTAAAAAATATCTTAATACACAAGAGCAAAAGAAAATTGTTTTTAAACTCTCCCCTTAAAACATAATTGTATACAAGAAGGACGTTTCAATGCGAAACGTCTTTTTTGTATAGCACCATATAAAAAAACAAGCTAGATAACTAGCTTGTTAGTTTATTAAACCTGTATCTCTTAAGAGCAAAATAAAACACTGTGTTTACCGCAATTCATCCCACCTCCTATAATGTGGGGGAATTATTGCTCACGGCGTGTTAAAAGGATCTGATTAAAAACGTTTTTTATAGCATACCTGTGGTTTATGGGTATTCAAATTTTTAAATTGTAACGTGAATATAAATATTGTATGATATTTATATCATGAAGAGAGGAAGTTATACTATGGACTACGATCAATATCTTGAAGAATGCAAAAAAATCAAAGAAAGAAACTATCTTCTTTTAGATCTTTTTAAAGACGATCTTATTCAATCAGGTTTAAAAGATAAAACTATTAGCCGTCATCTTTCCAATGTAGAATTCTATATTAATGAATTTTTACTATATATGGATGCTTATCCTATGGAAGAAGGACTTAATATGCTTGATGATTATTTAGGAGACTTCTATATCCGTAAATGTTTATGGTCTACGCCTGGTAATATTAAGTCAACTGCGGCAAGTATTAAGAAGTTTTATAAATCTATGGTTGACCATGGAGAAATAGATAAAGAAGGTTATTATGATTTATGTTCTTTGATTAAAGATTCTATGGATATATGGCAGATGGACTGTGCTATTTATAATGATCCAGAAAGTCCCAATCCATTCTATCCTTTTTAAAAGGGGCTGTAACGAATAGATAGTATTTACTACTACCTTGAGCGTTACAGCTCTTTTTCATATTTTAGACGCACTTAAAAAGAACCTTTCTATTTCTTTAAAAAATATCATCTGATAAATAATCTAAACATCTTCTTGATCTCTTCGTTTTTGTTTCATCTTCAGTTTGTGGTATTTCCTGATATTATGCCCCATTGCAACAAGGTACATCTCCATCTGAACATTGTCATGACCTATATTCTCCTTAAGATCACCGAATGTTTCTTTTGCTTTATTATCTTTCTTGTACATGATTTTTTTACCTCCTTCACTTGTAATATTTTTCTTGCTTCCTTGTGAAATTTATCAAGTTCTTTGTAGTAGTTTATGTATCTTCCAATTCTGGATGGACAACCATCACAGTGACAATTTATTAGATAATGAAATGACGAGGAGGAAATAAAAAGAGTAACTTTCCTTAATTTGTTCAATCGTGGATTTACCATTATACTTTGAGTAGTAATAAAAATTCATAGTATTGTGGGATTACCGCAAACAAATAAGGAGGGTTACCTATAATTATAGTAATAAAAATTGGGATGGATGTCCATACTACAAACTACACTTTATGCATTTCTTAGAGTGGAATTTAACCTTTCACTTTAGATTTCAAAAGAAATATGAAAATCTAGTAGCGCATATGTCTGATATGCCTTAAAATCTTGTTGGTATATCATTGCAAACTAAATATACCACAAAAGAGCGGACGTCGGTCCGCTCTTTGCTTTTTTGAAACTGTAATGAGTTGTTTACCTGTTACACCCTTAATCTATAAGTCCTGTTTCTCTTAATAAGATTTCTAGATCTGTACCTTCTACATTCTTTAATACAGTCTTTAAAAGCATCTTTTCCTTGAAGTTTAATGGTAACTCATTAATCTTCTTTTTATCTACTGCATAATAAGCTGCTCTTAATAATTCTCTGATATCATATTGAGAACCCCATACTTCAGGTACACCACGATCTACATTAAGTAATGTATAGACACTTTCCATACCTGTACGCATAGAATATTCAGTCGTAAAGATAGTATCTCTTGGTGTTTCTGCGAACTGTCCAATAAATGCGAAGTTCACTGCGCCTTCTGGTACAACTTTAGGACGGTCTACATTCTTTCTAGGCTGGAAGAAGGCATTGATATAAGGCATAAAGCATGTTGTTGTATTACATGTATTTTCTGAATAGTCTTTGATCTTGCTTTCATCCATACCAATATGGTAAAGCCATTCCTGACAGATTTCTTCACCTGTACAATCTCTCATAGCTTTCTTGATATAGTTACCTTCTGTATCAGTATGAAGGGCATAAAGCCATACAAGTATTGTATCTTTATTCTGAGATTTAAACTGTGGCTGGCGGTTAATAGTCCATGATAAGAACCAATTATCAACACTATCCTTTACAGTCACAATACCACCAGTAGTCACTTTACCAGCACGTGGATCACGTTTACAAATATTTATAATATGCTGAATAATATCTTCATTAGATGTTTCTACAGTGGCACTCATCCAGTTAGTCGCTTCTGTATCACTGCAGAATACATCAGGATGTCCATATTCGTCATGTTTAGCCTGTTTCGCAATATTCTTCCACAAATCCCATGATTCACCCTTGCCATTCACAATATGAGATAAATCAGGTGCATGAGTCTGATCACCATAACTTGATGTGTCAGTACAACATCCATTAGTAATAAAGACTAAATCATCTGCAGTTAAAGGAATAGACTGTTCTTTATTATCTTTTACATAAATAAGTTCTTTAGCTGTTTTCTTGCCATCGGCTTCTTCAATAACGACATTCTTAACATCCATACCAAACTGAACATCTACATCATGTTTCTTTAAATATTCAATTAAAGGTAAAATCATACTTTCATACTGATTATACTTAGTAAATCTTAAAGCACTAAAGTCTGGTAAACCATCAATATGATGTACATAACGGCATAAATAGCGCTTCATTTCTAATGCACTAGACCATTTCTGGAATGCAAACATAGTTTGCCAATATAGCCAGAAATTAGTCTCCCAGAATGATTCAGGTAATACATCTGAAATCTTCTTATCTTCTAGATTAACTTCAGGTGTAATAAAGAGCTGAGACAATGCCATGGCACTATTTTTATCTAATTTAAATAATTTATCTGTATGCGCATCTTCACCCTTATTGACTGTTGCACGACATAATGAATAGTTAGGATCATGTTTATTTAGCCAATAATATTCATCTAATACAGATACGTTAGGTGTTTCAATAGAAGGTACATCACGGAATACATCCCACATGATTTCGAAGTGGTTATCCATTTCACGTCCTCCACGCATATAGAAGCCTTTATGAACATCTTTATAACCATCACAGCTTCCACCTGCAAGCTCTAGCTTTTCTAATAAATGAATATGATTGCCAGGCATCTGTCCATCTCTTACTAGATAGAAGGCAGCAGTTAAACCTGCCAAACCTGTTCCAATAATATAAGCTGATTTCTTTTCAACACCTTCTGGTTTTTCTGGGTGTGCAAATGCTTCATAAGTTCCTGATGAATAATACATAATAGTTACCTCCTTGATATGACTCTAGTATAAATCATATTTTATCACTTTTATTTAAACAAACAAAAAGCCATGATAAATATCTTATCATGACCAATGTAGTGTAAAAATTTTAATCAAAAAATTAGTTTTGATGAATTTCAAATCTTTTAAGTGCTCTATGAATACATCCATCCATAATTTCATTCATTTTATCAGATAATAACTCAGGACTTTCTTTCATATCATCTTTCACCCAGTCAATCAATAATCCAACAATACAATAAGAATAGAAACGAGCAATAAATTCTTTATCTGACTCTTTAATAGATATTTCTTGGGCTTCTTCCTCTATCTTCATTTTAAGCAGTCCTTGAATCATCGGGGATAAATAGCTTTGAAGCTCTTCTTGATGTAATGAATGATATACATTCATAATATAGACCTTGTCTTCTTTCATCTTATAGAGAAGACAAATAAATCCTTCAGGGTAGATATTTGTATTTAATAGTAATTGATGTATTTCATCCAAGATAATCCAGGAAAGTAAATGATGCATATCAGTAAAGTGATAATAGAATGTCATACGGTTAATACCACATTCCTTTGTGAGATCACCAATCGTAATCTTATTAAAAGGTTTTCTTAAGAGTAATACCTTTAAAGAATCTTCTAATGCATGTTTTGTGATTTCACTCATAAGTTAAATGAATCCTTCTTTTTCTTCTTATATATAAGTAGAGAAATAACTGCAGTAAATACTTCTGTAATCCAGAAAGCATGCCATACACCAGTTGGTCCAAGTAGTGAAGAAAGAATATAAGCACATGGTAGAATAATGACAACATATCGACATAAAGAGATAATGAGTGATGGAATACCCATACCTAGTCCTTCTAGTACACCTCCTGAAGTAAGTGAGAGTGAAGAGAAGACAAAGGAAATACTAATAATACGTAGGGCAATCACACCGGCATCAAGTGTTTCTTTATTCTTGGTAAAGAGTCCCATGATTTCTTTAGGGAATACAAAACAAAGAAGTGTTCCAGCAATCATAATAATTAAACTCAAACCAAGAGTGAGCTTATAGATTTTATTAATACGATTATATTCTTTAGCCCCATAGTTATATCCAACAAGTGGTCTAATACCCTGGATGATTCCATTAGATGGCATAAAGACAAATGTCTGAAGCTTATAATAGATACCTAGTACTACAACATAAATAGTTGAATAAGAAATAAGAATCGCATTTAATACAGAAATAAGAACAGAAGGTAAAGCAATATTTAAAGTAGCAGGAATACCAATACCATATAACTTCTTATAATATTGAGTACTTTCTAAAGCTTCCTTATGAATACGTAGTGGTAAATCTACCTTATAATAATATAGATATAGAATAAAAGGAACTGTCTGACCAATACCAGTCGCAATCGCAGCTCCTGCAATACCCATTGCAGGAATAGGACCTAAACCAAATATTAAAATAGGATCAAGAATAATATTTGTGACACATCCTATAATCATAATCTTCATAGTGAGAGCCATACGTCCTAAAGACTGATAGATCTTTTCAAAGGCAATACCTACCTGAATCACAAAAGAGAATGAGAAGGCAATACGTCCATATAATATCCCATCTTTTAATACAACAGGATCATTTGTAAAGAATTTTAAGAAGTTAGGAATAAACACAACACATACAATCATTAAGATTATTCCATGTATTGCAGAAAGTAATAATCCCTGTGCCATAGAATCTTCAGCTTTCTTATGATCCTCTGTACCTAGATAGAATGCAATCACAGCATTCATGCCCACACCAAACCCTACGGCAATCGCAGTAATAAGGTTCTGAATAGGGAATACTAGAGATAAAGCATTCATCGAATTCTCACTAATACGCGCCACAAAGAAACTATCTACAATATTGTAGAGAGAATTAACAAGCATGGATAAGACCATTGGTAAGCTCATCGAGAGTACTAAAGGGAGTATAGGTTTTGTTTTCATATAATCTTGATTCATAATTTTCCTCCTAAACATACAAAAAGCCACACAACGTAAAAAACGCTGTGTGGCGAAAATAAGATTTCTCTGACAAAAATCCACAACCAAAAGGTTTTGTACATAGACCCTATCATATATAGTATATGATGTCAACTTTTTTATATATATGGTATATATAGTGAAAAAGTATGGTATATATAATTCCTAAAACGGGATTATTGCACAGAAAAATGATAGTGATATAATGTAAGCATAGTAAATAGGAGATATATCTCGAGGAGAAACTGTATTTATCTAGAAATATAAGTTGATAGGGATTAGATAATATATAAGTTATATGTATGAATGTCCATATACATATTGAGTATATCTTCACTACTTACTTACAATTATGAAAGGTAGGAGATAAAATGGTAGGAATTATCCTTGCGAGCCATGGTAAATTCGCAGAGGGCATTTTCCAGTCAGGATCTATGATCTTTGGTGATCAGGCTAACGTTAAAGCCTGCACATTAATGCCTAGCGAAGGACCAGATGATATTCGCAGAAAAATGGAAGAAGCGATTGCTGGTTTTGAAAATCAGGATGAAGTATTATTCCTTGTAGACCTTTGGGGTGGAACACCATTCAATCAGGTAAGTGCTTTACTTAATGGACATGAAGATAAGTGGGCAATTGTCACTGGTTTAAATTTACCAATGTTGATTGAAACTTATGCATCTCGTATGTCTATGGAAACAGCTCATGAAATCGCTACACATGTCACTGAAGTGGCAAGAGATGGTGTTAAACCAAAACCTGAAACACTAGAACCTAAGAAGGAAGAAAAGGCAGCAGCTGCTGCACCAGCACCTCAGGGCGCTATTCCTGAAGGAACAGTTATTGGTGATGGTCACATCAAGTATGTATTAGCAAGAATTGACTCACGTTTATTACATGGTCAGGTTGCGACTGCATGGACTAAGACAACTCAGCCAAACCGTATCATCGTTGTATCTGATGGTGTGGCTCATGATGATCTTAGAAAAGAAATGATTATTCAGGCAGCACCTCCAGGTGTTAAAGCTCACGTAGTACCAATCGAAAAGATGATCCAGGTTGCTAAGGATCCACGTTTTGGTAACACAAAAGCATTAGTATTATTTGAAAACCCACAGGATGCACTTCGTGCAATCGAAGGTGGCGTTGACATCAAGACATTGAACTTAGGTTCTATGGCTCATTCACAGGGTAAAGTCGTTTGTACTAAAGCCGTATCAATGGGTCAGGATGATGTAGATACTATTGAAAAGCTTATGGCTAAGGGTGTTAAATTTGATGTACGTAAAGTACCAAATGATTCACCTGATAACATCAATGCAATCCTTAATAAAGCTAAAGAAGGATTGTCTAAATAAGGGAGGAAATAATTTATGTCAGCAATTTCAATTGTGCTGATTGCGATTGTTGCTTTACTTGCAGGTATGGAAGGTATTCTTGATGAATTCCAGTTCCATCAGCCTCTAGTAGCATGTACGTTAATCGGCTTAGTTACTGGACACTTAAAGGAAGGTATCATCCTTGGTGGTTCATTACAGATGATTGCCCTTGGTTGGGCAAACGTTGGTGCTGCTGTTGCTCCAGATGCTGCTCTTGCATCAGTTGCTTCAGCAATCATCATGGTATTAGGTTTACAGGGTGGTAGTACAAACGTTACTAACGCTATCAATACTTCTATCGCTGTTGCAGTACCATTATCAGTTGCAGGTTTATTCTTAACAATGATCTGTCGTACTCTTGCAATTCCTATGGTTCACTTCATGGATGGAGCTGCAGAAAAAGGTGATTATAAGGCTATTGAAAGATGGCAGGTTGCTGCAATCTTAATGCAGGGTCTTCGTATTATGATCCCAGCAGTTATCCTTTGCTTCGTTCCAGCTAAGGTTGTAACAGGTGCATTAAATTCTATGCCAGCTTGGTTATCTGGTGGTATGGCTGTTGGCGGTGGTATGGTTGCCGCTGTAGGTTATGCAATGGTTATCAATATGATGGCTACAAAAGAAACTTGGCCATTCTTCGCTCTTGGTTTCGTTTTAGCAGCTATCTCAGAACTTACTTTAATCGCATTAGGTGTTATTGGTGTTGTTCTTGCTTTAGTTTATCTTGGATTAAAAGACAATGCTGGTAAAGGTAATGGTGGCGCTGGAGGATCTGGAGATCCACTTGGTGACATCTTAAACGACTATTAATCTGAAGGAGGACGAACATTATGGCAGATAAGATTACACTATCTAAAAAAGATAGAATGGACGTATGCTGGCGTCATCAGTTCCTTCAGGGTTCTTGGAACTATGAACGTATGCAGAATGGTGGTTGGTGTTATTCAATTATCCCAGCTATCAAGAAATTATATACAAAAGAAGAAGATAGAGCCGCTGCATTAAAGCGTCATCTAGAATTCTATAATACACATCCTTATGTATCAGCTCCAGTTATGGGTGTTACATTAGCACTTGAAGAAGAACGTGCAAATGGTATGCCTGTAGATGACCAGACTGTACAGGGTGTTAAAGTTGGTATGATGGGACCTCTTGCTGGTGTCGGTGACCCAGTGTTCTGGTTTACAGTAAGACCAATCTTAGGTGCATTAGGTGCTTCACTTGCATTATCAGGAAGCATTGTTGGACCATTATTATTCTTCGTAGTATGGAACATAATTCGTATCGCATTCTTATGGTATACACAGGAATTCGGTTATAAAGTAGGTACTTCTATTGCTAAGGATATGTCAGGAGGACTTCTTGGTAAAGTTACTGAAGGTGCTTCTATCCTTGGTATGTTCATCATCGGTGCATTAGTACAGAGATGGGTATCAATCAGCTTTACTCCAGTAGTATCTCAGGTTACTCAGTCTAAAGGTGCTTATATCGAATGGGATAAGTTACCAAAGGGTGCTGCAGGTATCAAAGAAGCATTATCTCAGTATAGCTCACTTGGTGCTAATGGATTAAATCAGGTTAAGGTTACTACTTTACAGCAGAACTTAGACCAGTTAATCCCTGGTTTAGCAGCATTATTACTTACATTATTATGCTGTTACTTATTAAAGAAAAAGGTATCTCCAATCGTTATCATCATCGCATTATTCGTTGTTGGTATCGTTGCAAGAGTTATCGGTATTATGTAATTACTAGAGGCAGTTTCACTGCCTCTTAATTTTAAGGAGGAAATAAAATGGCACAATCACAAAATACAAAAGTTGATTTTTCAATTAAAGCAACTTCACTTAATGGTTTAACTAACTATGGGGATGTCATGGTAGGGGACAAGGCCTTTGAGTTCTATAACGAAAAGAATAAAGAAGACTTTATTCAGATTCCATGGGAAGAAATTGATTATATCAGTGCTTCTGTATATTTTAATAAGAAAATTGCACGTTTCGCAATATTCACTAAAAACAATGGACATTTTACTTTCTCTACACGTGATAATGTGAAAACATTACAGGTGGTTGGAAATCATTTTCCAAAAGAAAAAATGTATCGTTCCCCTACGTTCTTTACCATTATTAAACGAGGATTAAGATACATTTTTGACTCCAATTATCGACATAAAGTAAATGGTCAGGCTTAATTGCCTGGCCAATTTTTTTGTATTCCATTAAGAATAAAGTCTGTTAGAAGACTAGATAATTCTTCTATAGAATAATCATAACTATTTGTAAACCAATTCATATATACAGATATAATACCAGGAATACACAAATCAACTGCTACTTTAAATCTTTTTTGATCTAGTGTTTCTGTTTCTTCAATACGCTGTTGTACATATTTTCTAAGAATATCTACAATCTTTACAATAAGAAAAGAACGGTTATTTGTATTAAAAAGTAAACCATAGAATTCTAGATCATGATTTACTGTTTCTGTAAACTTAATAAAGATTTCGGTTAAGAAATCAGCCATATTAGTAAACTCGACTGTACCAATGTTTTTGATAAAAGCTGCGACTACTCAATGTCATTAAGTTAATAATGCTAGAATTTAAG
>NZ_FR898860.1:0-61641 GCF_000437715.1 Catenibacterium sp. CAG:290 | reverse complement strand
AGGAAACCCCTAGTTATTTTAAATTACCTAATAGTTCAGACTTGGATACTTACACTATAAACTTCGTACCTCTTCTGGAATAATCACTCTATTTTTCTCATCCACAATTTCTTTATTCTCTATTTCTATAAGTTTGATCATCTTTCGACACCATTCTAATTGTTGTGCTTCTATGCCAACCTGAAAGAAATGATTATAGAGCTGCTGTCTGATAAACGCATAGGAGTCAGTATTGATATGCTTAAAACAAAGGCGTGTGCCTTTATACAACAAAGTCATAGCCTGATTATAACAATACAATTCAAAGTAAATATTGGCGCAAGGAATAATCACATCATCAATTTTCTGTAAATCAGTTGGAATTATAACATTGGATAACTCTAGTGCATCCTTGATAAATACTTCAGCCATATCTTTGTCATCTTGTACCAAGGCATAATACCAGGCACATACTAAATAATACTGCAATCGAACATCCGCATATTCCGTTGTATTCTCTATGATTATTCTCTTTGCGTTAGTAATCAGCTTATCGATTTTTCTTATCGTACCTCGATTACTTCGCATCAAAATTGTGGCTTTAGCCAAAATATTTTTTACATGCAAATGATTGATATCATAAGAAATATTTTGTTTAGAATAGAATAATGTTTTTTCAATAGCGTCAAGCATCTTATTGAGTACTCGTTCTTCATCTTGATTGTCTGTATCATAAAAGCCATCAAGAAGAATATCATAATACTCAGAAAGCATATTATAATAAATTGCATAAGTTTCTTTCCTATGGAAATAGCTTGATGCTTTTTTAGCGCGTACTAGTATATCCTGCATACCTTCTAGATCTTCGTGATTGGCATAAATTGAGAAAATCAATTCATAAATCTGCATAATCACAACCGCATCTAGTTTCATTTTATGCATAGAGTCTTCATCTTGCTCAATATACTTAATATAATCTGAAAGAATTCTGCTTGATTCAAAGTCATCTCTATAACGAGGCATATTGAGTAAGACTACAACCTGCAGGTTTGTGAATAGATCTGTATCACAAAACACTTTTTCTCTTTGACATTGTTTAATAATGCCTTCAGCTAAATAGAGTAATTTTGTTAGTTTTTCAATGTCTGCAGGAGATTCATCTTTAATTCGTGCATATCTTTCTTGGTTTGCCTTCCCAATAAGACCTTTTTGCCACTTATATAGTTTATTGATTATCCATTTACCTTTTAATGATTCTGATCTAAGTTTCTTAGGATAATTATTCTTTGTGGATTCTAAATGAATTTCTATATAGAAATATGTTAAGAACTGTCTAACAGCATAAATAGAATCATTTGTCCATTCCCAGCGATGCACAGCTTCTTGAATCACATTGTTCATTGAAACCATATCCCTAGAAATAGTAATCCAACCATCTTTAATTAACTCATTTAAATCATCTTTAGACTCAAGCTGCATTATTCTCTGGAATGTATTTATCTCTATTCCTTCATCGCCAACCAAAGAGAGTACCTTCAGTAAGACCTTCTTTTGTGAAGAAAGCATATTTGTGACAAATAATGCATCTATAATATGTCCAATCGTATCACTTATTTGTTTACTATCTCTTTCGTAATCCACCTTCTCAGGCGCAATTGTAGAAAAACCATTCTCAATTGTAAGAGCTGCTGCACTAGAAATAGTTATATGACTATTCGCAATCTGTTTCGCAATTAATTCTAAAATAAGCGTATGATTCTCAATACTATTGAGTATACGTTTAAAGTCATCTAGCTCATATACTTCAATAGAACGTCCAAGATGGGCTTCAAATATATGTATTAAAGCATTCCACTCTGTTATCGCAGAAAGTTCCATTTTTAGACAATTTGAATAAGAAGGTAACTTACGCGTTAAGAGAATAATTCTTAATCCTGTAGAAAGAAGTGCAATTAAATCATCATCCATCTCACCTGTAAAATTATCAATGACTAAAACAGCAGAAGTACCTCTTACAAGTTCACGTATCTTTTGAACTTTTTTATCAAAGTATCTGATGTTCGTTTTATTTTCTTCATCTTGTCTTAATGTGTTTATTTCAATATTCATGTCATTGGATATAGTTGCTTCAATACTGTCCTTATAATAGACATACAGAACTGTATCAAACCTCTCACGATAACGTGTGAGATATTCTTTAATAAAGGTACTCTTACCAATACCACCCATACCTGATAGAAATAAACAATTATAATTTGGATTTAATAGAAGACTATCTAATTCTTTAAACTCCTGTTCACGTCCATAAAAGATTTGTGGCTTTATAATATGAGTAGAATAAATACGTGGTATTAAAAGGTCAGCATACTTCTCAATTATTGATAATTGATCTAATACTTCCTCCATATTTTGATATCTATCAGCATAATAAACAGCTAATGTATTATGAAAGAAATGACATAAAGAACTCAATAATCGATCATCACATTGATGATAGTCATATTGTATTTTTGAGAAATCATATACAGCATCTATTTCACAATCAGGTACAGTAGGTATATGACCAAACAAAAGATAAAACAATAATGCACCTACACTATAAACGTCTGTATGTGGTCCCAATCGTTTTATTTTTGATGTCTGTAACTCAATAGGTGCAAAACCTTTAGTATAAGATAGTCTGATATCACTTAGTTGATTTACTTTTTTCCATTCAAAAAGCGAATTAAAGTCAAATAGTTGAACCTGCTTTTGATATCCATCAACAATCAAAACATTATCAGGCTTGATATCTAAATATAGATATCCCATCTTGTGAATATTACCTAAAACATAAACAACCTGTTTAATGAGTGTAATACATTCTTTTAAATTCACTGGTTTATAAACAGCTAATGTATTCTTAGACGAATAGGCAGATAAGATATAAGATGTACCATTTTGATTAAATACATCCAATTGATTTGTCATGGATGAATAATTATCACCTGAATAGAATAACTTATTTGTATGTGAAAAATCACAACGGAATTGTTTCTGTTCTTTTTGAAAAGAATCCATATCATGTACTGATGGAACTAGTTCATTATTATTACGAGAAATATGAAGTTTGTAAGGGTAGAACTCCTTTATTCTATATAATGTCTGATCACCTGTATCAGTGATACGAACTGCTTCATATACAATGCAGGATCCTCCACGCCCAATTTCATTTTCTATAATACAATGAATCATTTCACCACTATCATTAGATAAACAAAGCGGAGTATTTGGTTTCAATGCAATTCTGTGATCCATAAGTTCACCACCTTTTATTATTATGAATAGATTATAATTCAAGGTTTATTAGATTAGGTTTTATTATTACACCATTAATTCTCAGCAGCTTCCGCAAATACTTCTCCCATATAATATCTAAACGCAAATAAAGGATTATCATAGTCTTTTAATGCCCACATAAAGAGCCAATCATAAGGATTACCAATATATAATTCTGGATAACCTGCACCGAGTAGTCGTGCATTGATCATATCTAGACATCTTTCAAAATCATTGTCTTCTACTATATTGGAATCTCGTTTTTTTCTAATAATACGTTTTGCCCAATAAGTATAGAAAACAAGAAAAATAAGCATCTTTCTAATTATTTCACCCTTGCCAACTAGTTCTTTGCGAAGTAACTTATCAATGTTTTGTCTGTTTGGAAAACAGTATTCAGCCTTTAATGGCATGAGTCTATTATCAGATAATACAGAAGTCAATGAACGATCATATTTAATCGAAAACTCACTTTCTTGATAATTTCTGAGCCCCATTATTTGAGAAAAGATAGTCCAAGTAGATGCATTAGGATGCGCAATTACATAGTCATCTTCTTGGTTCTGCTTATTTTTAAAGCTATTATGACTATCAATTACTGTACCTTCCTGTACTGCAAGTCCATTTTCTTTAGAAATATCATTCCAAAGATCTCTAATATATTTTAGAGCAGAGACATTATTATAACGAAATTCATCTATATTCTCTGTGATATAGTGTATCAATTTTTCTTTATCCTCAATGTTGTTGAGGTTTTCAATAATAGCACCTGTGTAAAGAACATCACAATCTGGAAGTTTTTTCATCTTTTTAGGTATAGGAATACTATGAATCATCTCTTGTGCTTCATCATATGAAAGACCTTTTCTCATACAGAAATAATAAACTGCTTCATTTATAGTATGACAATCAAACCCACGTTCAAACTGAACACATCTAAAAAAGTCTTTTGTTTCATCAACATCTAAACCTAACGCAAAACAGATCTGAAAAGCAGTTTCACGAGAAATCTTCCTATTGGGTACAAACAAATCACGAGGTAGTTTTATATGCACTGCTTTGAACTTATCACGTAAAAACTCTACCTTTGCAGGTGTATCAGATAAATCACCTGTATATCCATGTTCTTTAATAAATGATGTAAATGCTTTATCAAATCCACGAAACAGTGTAGCAACTTCAAGTAATCTTTCTTCATAATTATCATCATCTAATAGTAGTTCTTCAGCTTTTTTATCAAGTAATTCTGTATATTGAGTCATAGTCTCTTTTTCCCTTCATAAGTAATCTTATAAATAATTGTATAACGTATATATGTACATTACAACAAAGCACAAAAAACCATAATTTATATCAAGGTTCCAGAACAATTCATCCATGTATTTTATACCTTCTTATTCCGAAAATATGAATTATTTTCATTTTTTCGGAATAATATCTCACCTTGATTTAACATATATATTCACAATGTTTATAAATGCAAAAAGAAGATGATCCTTGGACCACCTTCTTACTATTGACACTCTTTACTTTTCATAATTGAGATGATTTCTTCATCTACTTTAATCATTCCATTTTGCCCAATACGTGCCATATTTTGAATACATTGTTCATGTGTTGCTGCACAAATTCCATCACTTTCTCTTAATACTGCATTATTGACTGCAGTCATTGCACACATAAGTGCAGCCGTAGAACCTGTAGATACCTTGAATGCACATCCTACTTTTCCACCATCACAAATCATTCCTGTAACAGTCCCTGTCATATTACGTATACAGTACCCTATCTGATCATTTGTTGCATCTAAGAGATAAGCGATACCTACAGAAGCAGATGTAGAAGACGCCATGACACATGTACACATAGGCGATAATTTACCTATATGTACATTAATATATCTATTTACCAGATGTGTAAGCGCAAGTGCTTTGAGTTTCTTTTCTAGTGATACATGGAGTTCTTCTGCCACTTCATTCACTGGTATAGAAACAACGAGTCCTTTTGTACCTGCACCTGAACTACTCATGGCAGGAAGTGGACAGCCATCTAGTCTATTTTCAGCAGCTGCAGTAACTTTCCTTATTATTCTAGTTAACAAGTCTTCAGAGAATAATGAATGATTGAATGAATCACTCAAATGTGTTGTTCCTTTATATTGTGATAATCGGTTATTCATTTCTATACCATCTAATAAGAAATGAAGTTCATTCACTGTCATTGAGTCTACCAAAGAACGTATGTCTGATATTTTCATTTCTTTGAGTTTATCAATCACAGTGGGTGTATTGTTTGTTTCTTGAGTTGTTTTCTCTTCTAATACAATTCCATTCTTTTCTAGATAAACTATATTTGTATGTGCCTCTTTGATCATACATGTCACTGTCTCACTAGATGTATAAAGAGTACATTTTACATGAATAGATGCTGAATCATTAATTGTGATAGAAACATGGGGCACTAATAATTCAGCATAAGTGATTGTATCTGGTTCTATATCTTCAAATAGAGTCAACTGTTTTTCTGGGTTCTTTAATAATGCGCCAATAGAAACGGCATACTCTAAACCTACATGCTCACAATGTGGTATACCTGCAGACATCCCATTCTTATATATACCTTTATTAACATCTAACTCTATTTTAGTTATTAGATTTTTTAGCTGTTTAGATGCATAAGCTGCACATAATGCGACACAAACTGGTTCTGTACATCCTAATGCAGGGACTACATCCTTCTTCAATAAATCTATTAGTTCTTCTTTTCTCATATGATTCTCCTTGTTTACAGTATACAAGGTTTATCAAAAATTAAAAAGACTGCTGTGGGTTGCATTCTTGCACAAAAGATTTAAGCGATAACTAGCCTAGTGTCAAACCACTCTAAAAGTTAGAAAAGGTAAGGATCCGACAATCCTTACCTTTTCGTTTTGATGCAATTGTTCTCAAATTTGCAAATAAAATATAACACTTGTATACCTAATATTCAAGTATTCTATTTTACTTTAATAGCCAATCTCATCTTAATAGACTTGGCACGTGAATTACGATGATATTCTGCCCTTCAACAACGCAATTTGATATAATATCTTTGTTATCGTCCTCCTTGAAAGGGGGTGATGTTAATTGTTTTCTGATTTAATAGTGTCTGTCGTGGCAGGTGTATTAGTTTATTACATATGCAAATGGTTAGACAAAAGAATAAAACGATAACTAGCCTAGTGTTAAACCACTCTAATAGTTAGAAAAGGTAAGGATCTGACCATCCTTACCTTTTCGTTTTGATGCAATTGTTTTCTGATTTGCAAATAAAGTATAACACTTGTATACCTAATATTCAAGTATTCTATTTTACTTTAATAGCCAATCTCATCTTAATAGACTTGGCACGTGAATTACGATGATATTCTGCCCTTCAACAACGCAATTTGATATAATATCTTTGTTATCGTCCTCCTTGAAAGGGGGTGATGTTAATTGTTTTCTGATTTAATAGTGTCTGTCGTGGCAGGTGTATTAGTTTATTACATATGCAAATGGTTAGACAAAAGAATAAAACGATAACTAGCCTAGTGTTAAACCACTCTAATAGTTAGAAAAGGTAAGGATCTGACCATCCTTACCTTTTCGTTTTGATGCAATTGTTTTCTGATTTGCAAATAAAGTATAACACTTGTATACCTAATATTCAAGTATTCTATTTTGCTTTAATAGCCCATCTCATCTTAGTAGACTTTGCACGTGAATTACGATGACATTCTTCTTTAGAAGGTCTAATCACATTTCTACATACATCTTCATAAATGCCAAGATTCTTTAATTCTTTAAAAGACTTCTTCACAATTCTATCTTCTCCAGAATGGAATGTAAGAATTGCAGCCTTTCCTCCTGGTTTTAAAATAAGAGGTAGCTTTTCTACAAAATCATATAATACTTCAAACTCCTGATTCACTTCTATTCTTAATGCCTGGAATACTCTTGCAGCTGTCTTATTCACAATATCTTTTCTATTTTTATCAGTAATAAAGTTAAGTGTTTTATCAATGATCTTATAGAGTTGCTGAGTTGTTTCTACTTCCATACCAGAACGTATGAATGAATAGATATTCTTAGCTAGTATATCAGCATATGGTTCATCTGAGTTTTCTGTAAGAATATGTTCTAGTTCTTCTCTTGATAAGTCTTTTAAGATTTCATAAGCAGGTCTACCTGCTTTAGGATTAAGTCTTAGGTCTAATGGACCATCTTTCTTATATGAAAATCCTCTTTCTGGATTATCAATCTGCATAGAAGATACGCCTAAATCAGCTAAGACAAAATCAAATGGTCCATATTTCTCACTTACTTGATCAATGTTTCTAAAGTTAGTCAAAATAGGAGTAAAGATGTCTTCTCCATAACCTTTATTTCTTAGTCTCTCTGTTGTTTTTTCTATTTCGATAGTATCGATGTCTAATCCATAAAGGTGTCCCTGCCCCTCTAATTTTTCCATCATTTTAGAAGAATGTCCTCCATATCCTAGAGTACAATCTAAACCAATCTGTCCTGGCTGAATATCTAAGAATTCTAGTATTTCATCTACCATGATAGAAATATGCATACCTGCTGGTGTACTACCCTTAGAAATAACTTTTTCTATTGTTTCAGGATATAATTCTGGATTAAGTTCTTTATACTTCTCTGAGAAGTTTTTAGGGTGTGTCCCCTTATATCTTTTTCTTCTTTTATGTACCTGTTCAGTCATTTTTATACCTCATTTCATCATCTACTATATTAACGAAAATAGAGACAATAAACAAGTCAGATAAAACTCTGTATATACTGGATTGTTCCCTCTTCCCCTCATAATATATATAATAAAAGTAGTGTATTCGCTATTTGTGGGGTGTTGTTGTTTCATGCTTTATTTTATAGTTTTCATGAAAGGAGAAACGTTATGGATACAAAAAAAATAGGAAAGTTCATTTCTGAGAATAGAAAAAGAAAAGGTCTCACTCAAGAACAGTTAGGAGAACTATTAGGAGTAACTAATAAGACTATCTCTAGATGGGAAAATGGGAACTATATGCCTGATTTGTCTTTACTGATTCCCTTAAGTGAAACTTTGGACATTTCTTTAAATGAACTGCTCAATGGAAAATATATAACGGAGGATAAAATCATGGAAACAACAGAAAAGAGCTTAAAGAATACAATTAATTATAGTAAGAATATGCTTGTACAAGAGAAAAGAAAGATTTCTATTGGTATTATGATTTTTGGCGCATTTCTATGTTTTGCTGCATTTGCGATATTAGATAAGGAAAGCAGCTGGTGCTGTATTTACTCTATTGTAGGTATTATAGTATTTGTTTATGGGTTATCAAAAGAGTTGAAGAGAAATAGATTATTAATAAGTAGTGGTGTATTTGTTGCAATATTATGTGGATTTATGTTGATGGATTATGTAGGTGTTATAACTTCTCATAGACCCCCTATCTATGTTTATATGATTAAGACTTCTAATGTGACAACCTACTACAACCCATTCTATAATGTTTATAGAATAAATAAAAACACACCTAATGAGTATTATATTGTAGATAGCGCAAAGAAATATACAGAAGATACTGTTCCTACAACTGTATTTAACAGACCGTTGAGTGGCATACACAATATTAAGAAGTATAAGAATCCTTATATTGGTAATAATTCCAATGTAGGAAATTTATTAAATAGTCTGCCTTTACATGAATACGGTTATGTTTTTCAAATTGATTCTAAAAATCAAGGACTCACTGTGAACTACAATGCAACAGACTGGTATCAGAATGAGGATCTTTATATCAATAAGAGCCTAATCTATAATTCTGTGTCTATCTTCTCTTTAATTGACAATGTACAATCTATTCAGTATAACTTTAGTGGAAGTACATACACTACTACTAGAAAGATGATTAAAGAGAATTATCCACATTTTGAACAAGTAAAAGAGAATGAGAAGAACTTCAATAAATATTTAGAGAATAAGATGAATGATGATGAATTTACAAGAAGTATATTCAATAAGATATTTGTGAAGAAGGGTTTATAAGAGGGTTTGAACCCTCTTTTTAAATGAAATATTAAACATTAAGGAAATTGCCAACTCTCCGATAAAATGTATTGCGAATATCAATACATCATTGTAAAATCAAAATAGGAAAGAAAGACGATTACAACAAAAGGAGGCATTGTTATGGCAAAATCAGCTAGCGTTTATGCAAGAATTGACCCCGTATTAAAGGAACAGGCAGAAACAATATTATCTACACTTGGCATAACTACTTCAAATGCAATTGATATGTTTTTTAAACAAATCGTCCTAAAAAAAGGACTTCCCTTTGAAGTACGATTACCGTACGAAAAACCCGTCTGCATGGGTGCACTCAGTAAAGAAGAATTAAATGCTAAAATAGAAAAAGGATATACAGATATTTTAGAAGGAAAAACAAAACCTGCAAAGCAAGCATTTGATGAAATGCGAAAAGATTTTAACTTATGAAATTCAATGTAGAATTAACTGAACAAGCTGACAAGGATTTAAGAAGTATCTATTTGTATATCTCTGTTGATTTAAATTCACCAGAAAATGCAATAAAGCAAATCAAACGTTTATGGGATGCTATTTTATCTCTTGATGAACTACCTCAACGATACCGCCGTTATGAGGATGAACCATGGCACAGTAGAGGCATAAGAGTTCTTCCTGTAGATAACTTCGTTATTCTATATATTCCTTTTGTAAAAGAGAAAATCGTGCGTATTGTTACTGTCATGTATAGTGGTCGTAACATTGATGAGCATTTAAGTAAAATAGGTAATTAAATCTAAACTAACCAATTTTCATTATAATCTAGAAATTCAGTTTCTATCTTCTCTTTAATTGACAATGTACAATCTATTCAGTATAACTTTAGTGGAAGTACATACACTACTACTAGAAAGATGATTAAAGAGAATTATCCACATTTTGAACAAGTAAAAGAGAATAAGAAGAACTTTGATCAGTACTTAGAGAATAAGATGAATGATGATGAATTTACAAGAAGTATATTCAATAAGATATTTGTGAAGAAGGTTTTATAAGAGGGGTTAAGCCCTCTTTTTTTCATTCCATCACATTTCCGGTTTTCATTCCTTCATATTTTCACTTTTATTCCTTCATATTTCTAATTTTCATTCCATCACATTTTCAAAAGAACTGTTAAGAACAAAAAAAGTATATGGCTCAATTTATCCATATACCTTTAATAGTACTTATTTATTCTTCATATGTGGGAATAAGATAACTTCACGGATAGTTTCCTGACCAGTTAATAACATAACTAATCTATCAATACCCATACCCATACCACCAGTTGGTGGAAGACCGTATTCAAGGGCTTCTACATAGTCCATATCCATTTCGTTGGCTTCATCGTTACCTAATTCTTTTTCTTTTAACTGATTTGCGAATCTTTCATACTGATCATCTGGATCATTTAATTCTGTGAATGCATTTGCATATTCGTTACCACAGATGAATAATTCGAATCTCTGAGTGAAACGAGGATCCTGTAAGTTCTTCTTTGCGAGTGGAGAGATTTCAATTGGATGACCATATACGAATGTTGGTTCCACAATTGTTTCTTCTACATACTTTTCAAAGAATGCATTGACAATATGACCATATGCAAAGTGTGGTTCTACTTCAATACCATGTTCTTCAGCAAGTTTATTAGCTTCTTCAAAAGTCTTCTGTTCACCAAAGTCAACACCAGTCTTTTCTTTAATTGCTTCAACCATAGAGATTCTCTTGAATCCAGGTGCTAATGAAATAGAATGACCTTTGTATTCTACATCATAAGTACCATTGACAGTCATTGCGGCATTCGCAATGATACCTTCTGTTAAGTCCATCATACCTTCAAGGTCAGAGAATGCTTTATATACTTCGATAGTAGTGAATTCTGGGTTATGAGTTCTGTCCATACCTTCATTTCTGAATAAACGACCGATTTCATAAACGGCATCCATACCACCAACGATTAATCTCTTAAGGTTTAATTCTGTTGCGATTCTTAAGTAGAAATCTTTATCTAATGCATTGAAATGAGTGATGAAAGGCTTAGCTGCAGCACCACCAAGAATAGAGTTCATGATTGGTGTTTCTACTTCAGTATAACCTTTGTCATCTAAATAATGCTGGATTGAACGAACAATCTTAGGTCTCATGAAGGCTACTTTACGTGCTTCATCATTCATGATTAAATCAACATATCTTCTTCTGAAACGTTCTTCAGTATCTGTTAAACCATGGAACTTTTCTGGTAAAGGTCTTAAAGCCTTAGTAAGGTGTGTATACTTTTCTACTCTTACAGTTAATTCACCAGTATGAGTCATGAATACTTCACCATCAATACCGATAATGTCACCTAAATCGCTCTTCTTAACTAATTCATAAACATCTTCACCAACAGTATCTTTCTTGATATATAACTGGATTTTTCCATCTCTATCAAGAAGGTTCATAAAGCATACTTTACCTTTTCTTCTCTTTGCAACAATACGACCTGCAATACTTACAGCTGGTTTGCTTTCTTCTAATTCTTCTGCAGTCTTACCGCTATAGTTCTTTCTAATGTCTGAAGTATAAGCAGTCACATCAAATCTCTGTCCAAATGGATCAATTCCAAGATCTTTAAGTTCCTGTAACTTCTGTCTTCTTACTAATTCCTGATCAGTAAACTTTCTTTCTTCCATGTGTGTTCTCCTTCTTTAGAATATAAAAACTCTCATCCGCTAGGGACGAGAGTTAACCGTGGTACCACCCTTATTCATCTACATAAGTAGACCTCATTAAGCCTTAACGCGGCAACACGTTATTTTATCACGTTAGATCCAAAATACAGCTCCCAGTCTTTATTCATATCAACTTCCCCATTCCTTTACACCAGCCAGGAATTCTCTCTGCGTTCCATTGATATTACTCTTCTGTTCATAGCTTTTACTCAAGTATTATAGACAATAAATAAATATGTTGTCAAGGTCAATTTGTCAGCCTTATTCAATCTAATTTATCTATAGACGTTTTTCAAATCCACCAAGGATTTCTGAATCCTCACTAATAGTCACAAATGCCTGTGGATCAATATCATGTACAATCTTCTTAAATGTTTTCACTTCATATTTATTGATTGCACAATAGAGAATATATTGATCATTTTCTGTATAAGCACCCTTACCCATCCAGTAAGTTACACCTCTACCAGTCTTTTCCATAATCACATTCTTCATATCTTTTTCTTTAGTGAAGATTAATGCGATCACATTGATGTTCTGATAGTGGATATGGTCACTAATAAAATACAATACAAAAATAATAGAATACAGTGTAGTCTGTAAATCAAAGATAAATGCACAGCAAGTTAAAATAACTGCATTCAAACTTATTGATAACTTCCCTACTGAGAATCCTGGTTTAGTCTTAGATAAGCATACACCCGCAATATCAATACCACCTGCACTACCACTACCTTTAAGGGCAAGTCCTACACCAACGCCACACATAATAGCCCCAAAGATACAGTTAGATAACATATCGGGCATGATTGGATGTGTTAAGTTAGGTAAGAAAGATAATGTAATAGTCTGTACAACAACACTCATACCTGTTTTAATACAGAATTCTCTGTTCAAGATTCTATATCCCATAATAAATAATGGAATATTAATCATGAAGTTGATGATCCCTACAATGTTCATTGATTTAGGAATTGGTAGAAGTTTTCTTATAAAAACTTCGATAATCTGTGATGTACCAATTACACCTCCAAAGTTTAAGCCATTAGGTGTTACAAACAACCAGATTCCTAAAGATAATAAAATACTTCCGGCAATGACTTCGCCATACTTTTCTAGATTTTCCCTCATAGCGTCCCTCTTTCTTCTCATATCATAGAACATTTAAACAAATAAAAGAATGCCTTTCAAGCATTCTTAGTAAATTCCATATTCTATAAATAGATTCGCAATAGACTCAATGATATAGAGAACAGGCACCTGTGTTGCTGAACTATAAAAGTCACTATTTTTGGTAGTTGGCATATAGTACGTAAGAGCTAAATCAGACATCTTCGCAGCTGAGGAAGAAGCATTATTTGTGACTACAATGATTTTGATATCATATTTTTTTAAGTCTTTGATACGATCAATGATTTCTCTTGTTTCTCCTGAAACTGTGAAGAAAAGAGCACAGTCATTTTGATCATACATCCCCCTAAAACGGCTACTGAAGTCTCCACTATACATTGTACGTTTTCCCTTACGATTAAATAAAGAAGACGCAAACTTCGCAATCGCATCACTTAGACCAATGCCAGAACAGATCACCTCATGACTGTTCACAATTATTTCAGCAGCTTGATGAATAAGATCATCAAACTCTTTATTGTCTACACGATTAAAATAATCGAGAATATAATTTAAAGCACGTTTATTTTGTATAGGTTTATCTTCCTGATCCAGTTTCATTTCTGCTTTCCATTCTAAGAATCCTTCATAACCAAGTTTCTTAGCTACTCTTGTAATCATAGAAGAAGATACATGAAGATCTGTAGACAAATCTTTAAGTTTCATATGAATCACTTCATGACGATGAGAAATGATGTAGTTGTAAATATCTAATTCCAAATCACTTAATTGATTCATTTGATCTACCGTAACCATAAAATACCTCCAAAAGGTATTTTATCATACTTTATGCAAATCTCTTTTTCATTTTCTTATTCTGTTTCTTATTTTTCTTTTCAATACTCAACAACATATTCTTGTAGTCTTCTGACTTAATGTCTACAACAAGTGTATGTGAGACAATATCATGTAATGATTTCTTAGACTTTAAGACAATTACTAGTATTCCAGATAATATAGTAATAACGAGTCCTACTTTATTCCAGATAGAGGCAATATTGTATCCAGTTAATACATTGACTAACTGATGAAGCATATTACTACATGTATAAATACTTCCTTCTACTAAGAAGATCATAATAACCTGTCTGATGATCAGTTGTTTCACATTCACTTCTTGATAGTTGTCATTCACAATCTTCAATCCTAATAGTTTTTTACCTACAGTCTGTCCTTTCCAGATTATAGGTAATACTACATAGTACACAAATGCAACTGAAAGTGAAAGAACACCCGCAATCACTTGATAATATCCCTTAAATATAGATAACTGCTGAGGAATATAGACAGCATCCTTATGAAGAGACATATATAACAGAATAAGAGGAAGTGATGATAAGACACTTCCTAAATACCAATCAATACCATAAGCGATTATACCTTTGATATAACCTGTTTTATTCACAGGTTCATTTCTTAATTTATTCCACATCTTATCATCTTCCTTTATTAATTTAAGTGCTGATATAAAGCACCGATTAAGTTCGCATCATTACGATATTCACAAACTACGATTTCTGGTGGTAATGTGCTTGCATAACATGAATTATAGATTTCATCAAAGTTCTTTTTGATAAGTTCTAATAGTAATGGCTGTGCACTAATACCTCCACCAATGGCTACTTTTTCACAATCAAAGATCTGATTGATGTTGTAAATCTGTACTGCAGTTTCTAAACAGAACTGATTTAATCCTTTTAAAACAGCTTCATTTCCATTATTTGCCATTTCAAAGATTTCTTCACCAGTATAGTGTTCTTCTGTTTCTAATGCTTCCTGGATATGTAATAATAATCCATTGATTCCATTACTTGCATACCAAGATGTATCACCATCATATGGCTTATGGTAATCAGTGATGATATTAGAAAATTCACCTGCACCAAATCTACATCCACTTAATACCTTATGATCCTTAATTAAAGCACCACCAATAGCTGTGCCAAGAATCACTACAGCGCCGTCCTGAATATCTCGAAGACTACCAAAACCTAGTTCTGCATTAGCGGCACATTTTGCATCATTACCAATTGTGACTCTTACACCACAACGCTCAGATAGTAATTCTGCCATATTTATATCATGATTATAAGCTAAAGCACCACCAGTGTAACAATAACCCTTATTAGGATCAATTCTTCCTGGCATACTCATCGCAATACCAGATACATCAGAATATGTATTATAAAGAGATTGAACGCTATTTACAAATGAATCAAGGCAATCTAAGGGAGTAGGTACCTTACCTCTTTCATATATATTCTTTTCTGCATCCATTACTGCATATTTAATAGCACTGCCACCAACATCTAGAACTAAGTATTTTTTCATAATTTTTCTCCGTTACTTTCTATTACTTTCTTATACCAATCAAAGGAATCCTTCTTGCTTCTTGCAAGTGTTCCATGACCTGCATTATCTTTATCTACATAAATGAAACCATAACGTTTCTTCATTTCACCCGTACCAAAGCTAACACAGTCAATACATCCCCAAACAGTATAACCTAATAAGTCTACACCATCAATATCTACTGCATTTTTCATTTCTTCGATATGCGCTTTAAGGTAATCAATACGGTACTGGTCATGTACTTTTCCATCTATCATCTGGTCCACTGCACCGAAGCCATTTTCTACAATAAATAGAGGAAGGTTATAACGGTCATACATCCAGTTTAAGCTATATCTTAAACCTTTCGCATCAATTGGCCATCCCCACTCAGTCTTTGAAATATATGGGTTATCACATAAATCTGTTTCTTCATTATAGTCAAGGTTGACATCTCCATCACCCTTAACCGCAAATGACATATAATAACTAAATCCAATATAATCTACTGTACCCTGAGGAAGAACAGCTAAGTCTTCTTCAGTAATATCTAGATTGAAGTTCTTTCTTTCAAAGAAAGACTTCATATAACCTGGATAACGTCCTCTTGCATGAACATCCATATACCAGAAACGCTTATGGTTTGCACCTACTGCCTTCAACATATCATCTGGATTACATGAATAAGGATAAATAGGTGTCATCGCAATCATGCATCCGATCATCATAGAAGGATCAATGGCATGTCCTTCTTTAATAGCCATTGCACTTGCAACAAGCTCATAATGTGCTGCCTGATAAACAGTACGTTCTTTGTCTTCACCTTCTTCAAATATAATACCTGAGTTAGTAAATACAGCTACGTCTGCTTCATAGTTCGCCTGGTTGTTGATTTCATTGAAAGTCATCCAGTATTTAACTTTATTGTGGTATCTTTCGAAACATACTTTTGCGAATCTTACAAAGAATGTAATCATCTTTCTGTTTCTCCATCCACCATATTTTTCTACTAAATGATAAGGCATTTCAAAGTGTGATAATGTGATGACTGGCTGAATACCATTCTTTAATAGTTCATCAAACATATCATCATAGAACTTTAAACCTTCTTCATTTGGTGTTTCTTCATCTCCCATTGGGAAGATTCTTGCCCAGGAAATAGATGTTCTAAAACATTTAAATCCCATTTCTTTAAATAAAGCGATATCTTCCTTATAGTGGTGATAGAAATCAATCGCTGTATGATTTGGATAGAACTGATCAGGTTCAATTGCTTTAGTGATCTTTCTACGAGTAGTGGCAGAACCAACTGTCATCATATCTGAGACATTTGGTCCTTTACCACCTTCATTAAATCCACCTTCTACCTGATGTGCAGCAACTGCTCCACCCCATAAGAAGTCTTTACGCATTGTTTTCTCCTGCTTCTTCTGCTTCTTTCTTGATAGCGGCTCTTGTGCTTGCTGCAACGAATGGTAAGTAGATAATTGTACTTACGACTAAGCAAAGAATACCGATAACTAATGCCATAATATTGTCAGCACCTGATCCTAAGAATGGTGTTAAGAATCCTGGAGTTGTCCAAGCAACTGTATAAGCGATTGGTGGGATGATCTTAATGACACATACACAGAAATATCCGATTAGGTCACATACGATTGGTGCTAAGATGAATGGAATAACATACATTGGGTTCATAACGATTGGTAAACCGAACATGATTGGTTCGTTGATGTTGAATAGTCCTGGAGCTAATGACATCTTACAAATAGAGAATTCACCCTTATTCTTTCTACCTACGATAAACATTGAAATGATTAAACCAAGTGTAGCACCTGATCCTCCACCATTACCAAATGCATCGTTGATTGAAACCCAGTTTACTGGAAAAGGTGCACCCCATGCTGAACCATGAACTGCAACATAAGCTAAGTTTGCATTTCCCTGTTCTGCAAAGATAACTGAACGTAAAGCATTTAAAGTGTTAGGACCATGGATACCTATAATCCATAATAACTGCTGAACTATTACAAATACAATAATTGTACCCATAGAGCTTCCAAGAGATGTTAATGGAGACTGGATAGCGTTATAAATGACAACCTGAATACCTTCAGGAGTAATCATTAAGAATAAGTAGTTTAATACACCTATGATTGCAAGTACTAACATCATTGGGATTAATAAGTTAAATGACTGTGCTACTGCAGGTGGTACCATTTCTGGCATCTTGATTCTCAACTTTTCATTTTTACCAAGACGAATTAATAATTCTGCAGTTAATAGACCTACTAATAGTCCAACGAATAATCCCTGTGCACCAAAGTAAGTAGTTGTTAAACCAGTTCCTGCATTCTTACCTGCAAATGTCTGAGCAGCAGGATAAAGAATAAAGAAAGCTGAAAGAGATGTAATACCACATAATACTTTATCTCCACCCATTTCCTGAGCTAACTGATAAGCCACTAAGAATGCAATGAGAATTGATAAGATGTTATTAGTACCATTGACAACAGAACTCAAGATAGCCTGATACTGAGCTAAGTTTGGAATTAAATCACCTAAGTGAAGTAATTTTGCGATGAATCCACTAGGATCTAATAATACATAGTTAATAAGTATAACCATTGACCCACCCATTGTGAGTGGGAATGCTAAAGTGAACGCATCACGCACGGCTGCCACATGGCGCTGACCATTGATTTTTGCAGCTAATGGTACGAAGTAACGTTCCATAAAGCTTTGAATTGCTTCCATTTTGTTTCTCCTCTTCTTATTTCATTCGGCCGATGTTGAAAACGATTTCGTTTTCCGTAATTGATTCTATCAGAAGATTAAAAATAAAAAAAGGGCTTGAAGCCCTCCTTGAATAGTATGCATTATCTGCAAAATGTTTCACTATTGTAACGTATTGTGACATATATGCAATGTCATATTTGAAAGTATTTCAATAATACTTAATGCAGGTACCTGAGTTGTATGGGAAGAAAGTTCATGTCTTACATCATCAATATAATAGCTGATATGATAATCACTCATTTTTGCAAGTGTATTATCGTCCGATGCAGTAATTGTGATTAAAGTACTGCCTGCTGCTTTATAATCATTGGCTTTTCTAATAAGTTCTACAGTATCTCCTGAGATAGACAACATAACGACAACTATATCAGTACCATCCATAGATACCCTCTGATATGGATCTGTTAAGGCAGCACTAAAGAAACCATTACCAGAAAAGCGTCTTGCTGCATATTCTGCAATCTTACCCGAATCTCCCATACCATCAAAAACAATCATATTCGCATTACCTAGTACATAAGCAACTTCTTTGAATAAATCCTGATAATAAGGAGTATTGAACTTCTTTAAACAGTCGATAGTTTCATCTAGGTCATTCACCATATAAAGAGAGACTTCTTTTTCTTCTTTCTTATAAGCATATTTTAATTCCGGAAAACTGTCATATCCCATCTTTTTCACAAAGCGCATAATGGAAGCTGTAGATGTAGGAATCTCATCTGCCAGTTCTCTTATACTCATATAAGGGAATTGAATGCTGTGCTTCAATATATAGTTATATATACGCATATCTGTTGTACTAAAGCTTTTAATTTCTTCTTCATTAAACATCTAACAATTACCTCTATATACATTCTTCAAATATTTCTTAGCTACTTCTACCATTTGGTCAATAAGTTCTATAGATGTAGGAGATTTATGATAATGATACTCAGGAAAATAACGTGTGACATGTAACACTATATTCGGATCAATAGACGCTAACCACTTTGCTTCTTCTTCCATATCTTTGAGACTATCATTAATACCAGGTACAATCAAAGAAGTGACTTCCAGATGACTTGATGAAGCTATTTGAATACTCTTCTTTACTGTTTCTAAATCACCAGAGAGTTTCTTATAGATATCTTCTCTAAATCCCTTTAAATCAATATTCCATGCATCTACTAAAGGAGATAACTCCTTTATATATTTCTCTTCTATCATTCCATTAGAAACAAGAACAGTCTTTAATTCATGCTTCTTACATAATACAAATGTATCATAAATAAACTCATAGCTGATCAGTGGTTCATTATAAGTAAACGCAATACCGATATTCCCTTCTTTTTTTAAATCTAAGGCAACTTCTACAAGTTTTTCAGGTGTTGTATGCACCTGTATAGAAGAACCTTTATCTTGTGATATGGTGTAGTTCTGACAGAAAAGACATTTCATATTACAGCCATAAGAACCCACAGATAATATCTGTGTTTCAGGATAGAAATGGTAGAGAGGTTTCTTTTCAATAGGATCTAAAGACAGTGATGTAATAGCACCATAGTCTTTAAGCACTATGCTTCCTTCTTTATTGATTCTTTGATGACAGAATCCTGTCTGTCCTTCTTTTAATACACAATGATGAGGACATAAATCACATCTAATCATGTCTGATCACCTTGAATCTTTCTATCTTGATCTTCTCTCCTTCATGAATACCTGCTTTATGACAAGCTATCTGAATCTGATCAGTCACTGTATCTACACCCTCTAAATCAGGTAGGAGTAAACCTCTTTTAGAACCATGGGATACTATAATACCATAGATATGAGAATCTAGTGTACTGATATCTTCTACTGGCTCTATTTCTCCTAATACATCGACTGAAATAATGAGATTATCTAGTTCTTCTTCTGTAATAGGATCAAAGCGTGGATCTTCACTACATGCACTGATCGCATTATGTACTATTTCTAACGCAATATTATCCTGTACAGGCATAAAGGTACCAATACAGCCTCTTAAACGCCCTTCTTCATGAATAGATACAAAGACACCAGCACGTCTTTTCATCTCTTTTGTGACTTCTGGAATGATTTCTACTTTTTCTTTTACATAATGTTCTATTGTGGTTCTAGCCAGTCTGACATAGTCATCTTCATGTTCTTTGATCTTCTTGACTTCTTCCTGCATCTTCTTTTTATATTGGTTTCCTATATCACGGGGTTGATCTTCACCACATATTTCAAAGCCACATATACCATAACCTACTCCAAATGGACCTTCATAAGAATAATAGTGTGGCTTAATCTTCTTTTGATCTAAAGCACCTGCCATGATTTGAAATGATCTAAGTCCACATTCAGCGGCTGCTTCAGTAAAGATGGGATCAAATGTTAGAAAACGCATAAAGTCACTATTCTTCCATGCTGTAATAATATCATAATCAAAAAGCGGTCCTTCTTCTTTATAACCATAAGGACCATCCTCTTTTAAACAATGAGACAAATCACCACTCGCAATTAATAAAACATTCTTATCTCCCACTGCTTCTTTAATACATTGTCCAAAGCGATAATGAGTAAGAGGAGATAAACCAGATATTCCAATTCTTACAACTTTATAGTCCTTTAGATACTTATTTAAAAAGTAAAGAGGAATCATTGTACCATGATCTAAATTATCATCTTTTCCTAATGTTCCTGCAAAAATATGATGCTTCTTGGCAGATTGAGTGATTTTCTTTACAAGTTCTGTATCATAATCCACTTCTATTCTTACATTTTCTGCATGAAACTGACTAAAGTCTCCTGATCCATGTTTACCAGGAGATATATGAATATAATCACTATAGGCGATCGCATGAGGACTAATCACAATCACTGTTTCTATTGGAAGAGTAGATACATATTTCATAATAGATTCATAAGATTGTATTGTGTTACTAATGGTTTTCTCTTCTCCTTGACCTATTTCAGGAATAATTAATGGAGGATGAGGGACACACATTGCATAAAGTACAGACATAAAATCATCTCCTTTATTCTATTATAAAACAAAAAAGAAGATGATTACTCACCTTCTAGTTCTTTCTCAAAATCTTTTAGAATTGTTTCTAATTCTTCTAATGTATTCATCTGTGTTAAATGATTCTTGATTTTTGCTGAACCTCTTAACCCTTTAACATACCAAGGTGCCTGTCCACGCATTTGTCTAATCGCATTCTTTTCACCTTCCGTTTTTACTAAACGATGGGCATGATCAATACATAACTGAATACGTGCATGATAGTCTGGTTCTTCTTCTAGAATACCTTCTTCTAGATATTTCACCATTCTACGAATCACAAATGGATTACCTAAAGCACCTCTACCAACCATGACAGCATCACAGCCTGTTTCTTCCATCATTCTTTTCGCATCTTCAGGTGTTCTGACATCACCATTCCCAATAACTGGAATGCTGACTGCTTCTTTTACTTTTTTAATCCATGACCAGTCTGCATGTCCTTCATACATCTGTGAACGTGTACGACCATGAATAGCTACTGCACTTGCACCTGCTTTTTCCATTAATTGTGCCATTTCTACACAGTTAATATGCTTCATATCATAACCAATACGCATCTTAACAGTCACTGGTACATTCACTGCTTCTACGACAGCCTTCACAATATCATATGCAAGTTCTGGATACTGCATTAAATAACTGCCTGCATGAGCCTTTAATACCTTATTTACAGGACATCCCATATTAATATCAATAATATCACAATCAGAATGTTCCTCTACAAACTTGGCAGCTTTAACCATAGTCTCTACTTCACCACCAAAAATCTGCATACTCATAGGGTGTTCATCTTCACCTACAGCAAGCATATCAATTGTCTTTTGATTTCCATAACATAACGCTTTATCACTGACCATTTCAGATACTACAAGTCCTGCACCAAACTCTTTTACAAGTCTACGGTAAGCGACATTTGTGATACCTGCCATAGGAGCCATGATAATAGGATGTTTTATTTCTACGTTTCCAATTTTCAACATTTTTTAATCACCATCACAAAATATACCATATTCCTGACACAATACAAAGATAAATTATCTTTATACTATGAGTTGTGAAAGGAAGTTCCCGATCCTTTCAATAATATATATCGTTTTCATTTCCCTTCCCTATTTTACTAATAGGACATAAGGAGCAGGTTTTCCCTTCCTGCTCCTTTTTGTATGTTTTAAATGTTTAAAGATATGTCCAATGAATGTAGAAGTCAACAATGAATCACGTAGACGTAAAAACGGCACTGACTGTATTCTTTGTTATGAATGTGCAAAAGAATGCCCAGTCAAAGCACTCCATTAATGCAGCACATATTTCTCCATAATATATAGATATTTATTATAAATTTAGCTTCTATACTAGTTATTGAAAGGAGGAACTGTCGTAAAATTCTCAAAAGATCAATTATTCAATTCTATTCCCTTCCATGATATATGTTAACTGATCTTTGTATAATACCAGACAGTGTGAAAAAAGCGCCATTTTACTGGCGCTTTTTAAGTATTTCCTTTAATTCATCTTCACTGAACTGATAATGTGCATTACAGAACTGACATGTAATCTCACAGCCATGATCTTCATTAATCATATCTTCTAGATCTTTTGTATGAAGAGTAGATAAAGCTTCTTCCATCTTTTCTTTACTACAATCGCATTCAAATGATAAATCCTGTGTATCTAGGATTTCAACATCTTCAAAGATCATCTTTAAGATTTCTTCTGGAGTATGTCCTTCATCTAATAACTGTGATACTGGTGGTATATTCTTGATCTTATCTTCAATATACGCAATATCTTCTTCAGTTGCTTCTGGTAATAACTGAATAATATAACCACCTGCACTTCTTACAGTATTGTCTTCTTCTACAAGAACACCTACTGCAACAACTGATGGTACCTGTTCTGATAGCATGAAGTAATAAGAGAAATCGTCACCAATTTCACCAGTCTGTAATGGAGAACTAGATGTAATAGGTTCCTTTAATCCCATATCACGAGTGACCTGGATAGTACCCTGATTACCTACACATAATCCTACTGCAAGCTTACCTGTATCATTGTATGTATAGTGAACTTCTGGATTAGATACAAATCCTTTGATTTTACCATCAGAATGTGTTGTACAAAGCATTGTACCGATTGGTCCACCACCATTGATGACTACTGTCATCTTTTCTTTATTCTTATTCATAGCACCCATCATTAAAGTGACTGCCATCATACGTCCAAGTGCAGCACTTGCACAAGGCCATAAGTTATGATTCTGCTGTGCAACATTTGTAAGGTTAGTTGTTGTACAGGCAAAAACACGACAGTTCTTCGAATTAACGAGTCCACGTACTAAATAATCTTTCATTTATCTCATCTCCCTATCGCAAAATAGCTTACTAGAGGCAAAATCATACTAATGACAATAATACCTACTAATAGTCTTACCATAAATCTACGCTGCATTTTATTACCTCCCAAATGAAAATAAGCGCAAAGCGCTTATTTCATTTCATCTAGTAAATCATCTTCTGGATCAGCCTTAGGTGGTTCAGGAGTGTTATTGTTGTCATCGTTAGATTCAACATGTTCTTCTGTTCCATCATAAGTTTCTGGCATTTTACCAGTGTTATATAAAGACTGAATCTGTTCATGATTCAATGTTTCATGTTCAAGCAATGCATTCGCAATAATATCCATTTTATCTTTATTATTGTTGATGATTTCAGTTGCCTGAGCATGTGCTGTTTCGATGATTTTACGTACCTGCTGGTCAATTTCAAATGCGATCTGACCAGAATGTGTATTACTTAACTGTGAATAGTCACGACCTAAGAATACTGCATTATCACCACTGTCATACTTAATTGGACCAAGTTCACTCATACCAAGTTCTGTAACCATCATACGAGCAATACGTGTAGCCTGTTCAATATCGTTATGAGCACCTGATGATACATCACCGAAGAAGATTTCTTCAGCCGTACGACCACCCATATAACCTGTAATAGTTGCAAGTAACTGTTTCTTAGTTGAGAAGTAAGTTTCTTCTCTAGGAGTCATCAAGTTATATCCACCTGCATCACCACGTGGTACAATTGTGACCTTCTGTACCTGGTTGGCATCTTCTAATGTCAAACCAATAATCGCATGTCCAGTTTCATGATAAGCAACAAGTTTTCTTTCATGTTCAGTATATTTTCTAGACTTCTTAGCTGGACCGCCAATTACTCTATCAATCGCTTCATCGACATCACTTAATGTGATCATCTGATGACCGCTTCTTACTGCAAGTAATGCTGCTTCATTTAATACGTTCGCAAGTTCTGCACCTGAGAATCCAGGAGTACGCTGAGCGATGTTATCAAAATCAACATCTGGTGCAAAATGTTTATTTCTTGCATGAACCTTCAAGATCTGAGATCTTGCACGCTTATCAGGGTTAGATACTCTGATCTGTCTATCAAAACGGCCTGGACGTAATAAAGCAGGGTCAAGAACATCTGCACGGTTAGTAGCTGCAAGGATAATAACACCTTCGTTACCTTCAAAACCATCCATTTCTACAAGTAACTGGTTTAATGTCTGTTCACGTTCATCGTGTCCACCACCAACACCAGTACCTCTCTGACGACCTACGGCATCAATTTCATCAATAAAGATGATACAAGGCGCATTTTCTTTTGCCTTCTTAAACATATCTCTTACACGGCCAGCACCAACACCAACGAACATTTCTACGAATTCTGAACCAGAAATAGAATAGAATGGAACGTTTGCTTCACCTGCAACAGCACGTGCTAATAATGTTTTACCTGTACCTGGAGGACCTACTAATAGAACACCTCTAGGAATTTTAGCACCCATTTCAGTAAACTTCTTAGGGTTCTTTAAGAATGCAACAAGTTCTGTTAATTCTTCTTTTTCTTCATCTGCACCTGCAACATCTGTAAAACGAGTCTTAGAATTTCTTTCTAGCTTAGCGCGAGAATTCCCAAATTCAAAGGCTTTATTGTTGCCTCCTGCAGCACCATTAAAGTTCTTGAATACCCAGAACATACCACCAAACAATATTACATATGGAAGGATGGAACCTAGTATATTCCAGATCATGTTATCACTTTCTGAATCAGTGACCTTAATCTTGACATTCTTGTCTTCAAGAACCTGTGTTAATGAATCTAATTCTTTGTCTGTCTTAGGAACGATAGTTGTAAAGTTCACTTTATCGCCCTTAGAGTTCTTCTTGTAGCTACCTTCGACCTTGGTTACAAAACTATTAGGTGTAATAGTCACGTTAGTTATCTTTTTATCTTTTACTACTGTCATGAATTGTGAATAAGTTAATTCTTTACTACCGCCATTATTCAATAAGAATGGGAATAATGAACTCAACAATAATAATACGATGACCCAAGGAAGAATAGCTTTAAATAATGTTTTGTTATTCTTCTTCATCATAAACTCCTTACTGGTAACATTCTTCTTTTAAGACACCAATATATGGTAGGTTTCTAAATCTCTGATCAAAATCAAGACCATAACCAACCACAAATAATTCTGGTACAGGGAAACCAACATACTTAGCCTGTACAGGATACTTTCTTGCTTCCTGTTTATCAAGCATAGTAACGATTTCGCAAGATGCTGTACCACGATCTTTCAACATATGTGTAACAGTATCCAATGTTTTACCTGTATCAAGGATGTCTTCTACGATTAATACATCCATACCTTTGACATCGATATCAACGTCTTTCTTAATATGAATAGTTCCAGATTCAGTTCCTTTATAACTGCTGACTGACATATAATCAAAATATACATCGCCCTCAATATATTTAGAAAGTTCTGCTAGGAATGGAATAGATCCCTTTAAAAGACCAATAAGAAGAATCTTCTTACCTTCATAATCTTTTGAGATCTGTGCGCCTAATTCTTTACAGCGTTCAGAAATCTGTTCCTGTGTAAATAATATTTCTTTCATGTCCTTATGCATTGAACCGTACCTCCTAGTATAGTCGTTGTTATTTTATCACAAACAAATCTGGATTGATAGACAAATACTCCTTGTTTTTCGCAATTCCCGGGACCAAAAGAATATTTCCACGGCAATCTAATACAACTGGCCAATAACGTCGTAATGGTAAGGGAATTTTCGCATTAATAAAGAGTCTAGAAACCTTTTTAGTGCCCCCTGCTGTTTCCATACGATCGCCTGGTCTCATATTACGAATAGTGAGTGGAAAGTCTTCATCCTTGACAGGGATACCATCATTCATTTCTCCCTGTGTTCGAATCTTGAAATAAGGACAGTCGAAGTTCTGTCTATGATCTACTCTATACGTATAATCTACTTGTTTTATAGATTTACGAATGTATACATTATTATATTCTTTTATGAACTCCTCATTAACACCAATAGGCATTTGAATATTAGGTTTAGAGGATTGAATCTGATGGATGATTTCATCAATGAGATGATGAGAAATCTTCGATACTTCTATATGTTTCTTTAATAAAGCATAGAGTACATCAGGAAGAAGTTCTTTTGGAACTAATGTATAATCCAGTGGTTCAGTGAGGTATTTGTCTACTTCTTGTTTTTTTAATGCCTGTTTCTTATTGTATTCTTCACCCTTTTTCAAGAGTTCTTCTTTTTGTGAGTCTGTATACTGATTTAAGATTGTATTACGAATACGGTCTCTTGTGAACTCTGTCTGGAAATTAGTATAGTCATCATGAAACAAAATGTGATGATCATCACAATAATCACGTAAATCTTGTTTAGTCACATGAAGTAATGGTCTAATAATAGTCATACCTAAGCGATGAGAGACTTCCTGGATCCCTAAATAATCAGGATGAGAGTCACGTTCCAAGTGCATATAAATAGTTTCAATCACATCATCCTTTTGATGTCCTAAGCATAATGCATCACATTGTTCCGTTTTATATACTTCTTGATAAAAAGCATAACGCATATCTCTTGCAACACTTTGAAAATTTCCTCTCACATAATCATCCGGTGTAAATTCCTTATAATAAAAAGGAATAGAATGTGCTATACAATAGTCATGTACTACTTTGTAGTCCTCTTCTGTATCATCTCGAAGATTATAATTTACATGAGCGACACAGATTGAATATTCATGCATCATATCAAGAAGTGCCATAGAATCAGGACCACCTGATACACCTAGGAGATATTTCTTTTTTTTGTCTAATAATGATGTATTCAGCATGTTTTCTCCTTTAGAAAAAAGTACCGTGATGGTACTTTTTAATTAATATATGATCTAGACATTTTAGAATGATTGAGTTTATATAAGACATAGATTGTCTGAATAAGACTCAATACTTCAGTAACTAATAATACAATACCTTCAGCCATAGTCAAACCAATAGCCATATCGATAGGATGTACAATAATAAATACGCCTAATGCAACACATAATACAGCACATAAGAAGATCCAGAACCAGTTGAATTCAATAATCTGCTGTAACTGGAATGAGAGCTGTAAGTTTAATAAGCCTTTGATCACAATCCATAAGCCAATGATCATTGTGAGTGCACTAATGAATGCATCAGCATTGAATGCAACAAAAACGCCTGCCAATAATGCGAGAATACCTTCTAATAAATCATTAGAAAAGATACGCATATCATGAGTTAACGCAAAGTAAGTCACAAGATGAATGAGACCATCCACAAATAATGCACCTGAAATCACATAAACTACAATATCCAACATTGTCTTTGGGAAAACAATCAACAATACTGAAGCAACAATCATAATCACTGATGTGATGATAGATGCTTTACTATACTTCTTAATATATTCTTTAATCATAGTTCCACCTCGTATCTGTTATTGTAGCACAAAATATATGTTTTGTAAGTTGCCGAGGTCAAAAATATATCCTTCATCCCCATAAAAGAAAGATTCATCAAACTTCTTAAAACCAATCTTCTTTAAGAGATGTCTTGATTTTTCATTCTGTTTATAGATATAGGCAATACATTTGAAGAAACCATGTTCTTCATACATATAACTTAAGAGTCCGAGTACCGCTTCAGTGCCAAAGCCATTATTCCAGAAAACATCGTCCAACGTATAACCAATAGAGAATGTATGAGGTGCCATGATCTCTATATGTAAATCACCAATAAGATGCTGGCTTCCTTTGATTGTAATACCAAACTGCATAGACCCTTTTTTATGCTCTATTACAGTATCTTTACACTTCTTGATAAGTTTCACCGCATCTCTTTTTGTATATCTATTCCAGGATTGATACTGAGACACAGTCTTTTTACTGCGATATTCTACAAGACGATCAATATCATTCTCATCAAGTGTTCTAATTGTAAGACGTTCAGTTTCAAATATTTTCATAGTTATGATAAATGAACAACATTCTATCCTTTCCATTGATATCCTTGATGACTTCAAATGTATCATCTGGGAAATAGAGAGGAACAAGATGTTTCATTCTTTCTCCTTGATTATATCCAATTTCAAATGCTAGAATCGCTTTCTCCTTTAATATTGAAGGAGCTTGTTTAAATATATTTTCATAACATGCATAACCATGATCATCCGCAAATAATGCAAGATGTGGTTCATGATCCACTACACGAGGATCTAATACTTCATCATAATCAATATAAGGAGGATTAGAAACAAGAATATCTACGTGAATATCTCGATCTATAAGAGGCTGTAATAAGTCACCTTCTAAGAATGTGACAGAAGCTTCATGTTTCTTCGCATTATGAGATGCTGTTTTAAGAGCTTCTTTAGAGATATCTACCGCATATAGATCTGCCTTAGATTCACAAGCTAATGTGACTGCAATAGCGCCTGAGCCTGTACCTATATCTGCCACAACCATTCCTGGTTTTATATAAGATAAAACCTTTTCTACAAGTTCTTCTGTTTCATAACGAGGAATCAAAACACTTGGATTGACATCAAACTCTCTACCATAAAAATATTCTTTTCCAATAATATACTGATAAGGTTCACCCTTTAAATATCTATCCAAATAATCCTTATATTGCACAAGAAGAGCCTCTTCAACAGGCTCTTCCCTCTTCAACAATAGTTGATAATAAGCATCTCCTGTGAGATCTTCATAGAGTCTTTCAGGGATATTTGTATGTGGATCATCAATTAAATCATGTGCATGTTTAAGTAATTCACCTAATAGCACTTATTCTTCTTCTCCTAGAAGTTTTAATCTCTGATCTTCATTGATTAATGCATCAATGATTGGTTCTAATTTACCTTCCATAATACGATCTAACTGCTGAATAGTTAAACCAATACGATGGTCAGTGACACGGTTCTGAGGATAGTTATATGTTCTGATCTTTTCAGCACGGTCACCTGAACCAATCTTATTACGACGTTCGTTTCCTAGTTTTTCTTCTTCTTCTCTTAATTTAGCTTCATAAAGTCTTGTACGTAATGACTGCATAGCCTTAGCACGGTTATCATGTTGTGAACGGCCATCCTGGCTTGTTGCCACAATTCCTGTTGGAATATGTGTAATACGTACAGCAGAGTCAGTCTTATTGATATGCTGTCCTCCAGCACCAGATGAACGATAAGTATCAACTCTTAAATCCTTTGGATCAATATCGAGATCTACTTCTTCTGCTTCTGGCATAACTAATACTGTGGCAGTTGATGTATGAACACGTCCCTGTGTTTCAGTCTTAGGCACACGCTGTACACGATGTGAACCAGATTCAAACTTCATCTTAGAATATACACCAGTACCCTTGATAATAAATGATACAAGTGAATATCCTCCTGCTTCTGAAGGCTGAGCATCTTCAATTTCAATCTTCCACCCCTGTGATTCAGCATACTTAGAATACATTCTAAATAAATCACCTGCGAAGATATTACCTTCATCTCCTCCGGCTGCACCACGGATTTCCATGACTACGTTCTTTTCATCATTTGGATCCTTAGGAATTAATTCAATCTGGATATCATGTTCCATGATTGGCTGTTTCTTTTCTAATTCTTCTAATTCCATCTTAGCCATTTCTTTGATTTCAGGATCATTTTCATTTAATAATTCCTTGGCTTCTTCGATACCATCTAATAAAGCCTTGTATTCTTTATATAAGTTATAAGCCTTTTCTAAAGAAGCCTGTTCTTTAGAAGCCTGTGTCATCTTCTGAATATCATTCGCGATAGATGGGTCCATAAGAATCTGTGTTAATTCTTCATATCTTTTTTCTACTGTCTGTAGTCTTTCTAATAGTGTATTCATCTTCTATCCTTTCTTTTAATAATATTGATTTCATCTAATAAATTTGTTAATTGTTCCAAATCGTACCCATTATAATATATTCAATTATTTTTCGCAATTAATTGAAGACGCTTTCTATTTCTTATATACTTGAATATATAGATTGGAGGTTTGTAAATATGATTAAAGCAGTTATTTTTGATATGGACGGTTTGATGATTGATTCTGAAAGAGTGACTTTTGAATGTTATCAGGAAATCATAAAACCAATGAATTTGACAATGGATGAAACATTCTATAAAACTTTATTAGGGAAACCTATCAAAGGAATCTATGAAAGATTTTACGATACTTATGGTAAGGACTTTCCTATTGATGATGTCATTAAAGATGTACATGCTTTAATGGCAAAACGTTTTGAAACAGAAGGTGTACCAATTAAGAAAGGTTTATTAGTGCTTCTTAATTATTTAAAAGAAAATGGTTATAAGACTATTGTGGCTACTTCTTCTAATCGTGATCGTGTCGATACTATTCTTGCACAGGCTCATATTACACAATATTTCGATGACTCAATTTGTGGGGATGAAGTAACTCATGGTAAACCACATCCTGAAGTCTTCTTAAAATCATGTGAAAAGCTTGGTGTAAAGACTGATGAAGCGATTGTATTAGAAGATAGTGAAGCAGGTATTCAGGCAGCTTCTTCAGCTGGTATTAAAGTAATCTGTATCCCTGATATGAAATATCCTACAGAAGAATATGCAAATAAGACATATAAAATATTAGATTCTCTTGATGAAGTCATTAATGAATTATACTAACAAAAAGAGTCGGAATGATGACCGACTCTTTTTAATGGGATTAAGGGAAAATTTTTTATGGCTTTTCTTTTCTACAACTGTATAATACAGGGAGTATATGAAATCTATGTGAACTTTTAGGAGGTTTTATTAAATGTATAATCAATATCGTGAAGGTTGGATAGAAGTGATCTGTGGATGTATGTTTGCAGGTAAGACTGAAGAATTAATCCGTCGTATTAATGTATTATCTTATGCAAGAAAGAATATTCTTGTATTTAAGCCAAAGATTGATGATCGTTATTCTACAACTGAAATTGCTTCACATGCAGGAAGTAAAGTACCTTGTATTGTCATCAGTGAAGCAAAGGAAATACTTAATCATGTAAATTATGATACAGATGTTGTAGCGATTGATGAAGTACAGTTTTTTGATGAGGATGTTGTTGATATCTGTGAGTATCTTGCAGATAGTGGATTACGTGTAATGGTTGCTGGTTTAGATAAAGATTTCCGTGGTGAACCATTTGGTGTCTTACCCGATTTATTAACACGTGCTGAGTTCGTGACTAAGCTAACTGCAGTATGTGCAAAATGTGGTGCACCAGCCACTAGAACACAGCGTATTATTAATGGTAAACCTGCTTCTTTTAATGATCCTATTGTCTTAGTAGGTGCTAAGGAAGCCTATGAACCACGTTGTCGTCATTGTCATGAAATAGTAGAAAAACCTATTAAATTTGAGAATCAGAAAAAAATACAATTCAGACCAAGAAAATAAGCAGTGGCTCATGAGCCACTGCTTTTAAATTCTTAGTCCTTCACCACTATTCTGGTTTTCTGGACCTGTATAGTAATCTGAGAAACGTGAGTATTGTTTTTCAAATACAAGGCTGATATCGGCTGTTGCACCATTTCTGTGCTTAGCCACAACAATTTCTGTTAAGCCGTTTGTTTCTGCTTCTTTTTCTTTATTCTGATAGTCTTCACGATGAAGGAAAGCGACGATATCGGCATCCTGTTCGATAGCCCCAGATTCTCTTAAGTCGGACAACATTGGTTTTCCTTTACGCTGTTCAACCTGACGAGAAAGCTGTGATAAGGCAATAACGGGACACTTTAATTCTCTTGCTAGTGCTTTTAACTGTCTAGAGATATCAGATACTTCCTGCTGTCTTGATTCTCTTGATGAAGATGGACCAGAGATTAACTGGAGGTAATCGATAATAACCATCTTTAATCCCTGTTCTCTTTGTAGTCTTCTGCATTTAGCTGCAATTTCACCAATCTTAACTGCTGGTGTATCATCAATATATAAATTACAACGTGTGACACGATCTGCTGCTGCATAATATTTATTCGCATTCTCTTTTAAAATCGCACCTGTTTTTAATTTATCGTTATCAATAGATCCTGCACAGCATATTAATCTGGTGACAAGCTGTTCAGCAGGCATTTCTAGTGAAAATATTGCGACAGCTTCTTCACTATTAAGTGATGAGTTAAAACCAATATTCAAGGCAAAAGCTGTTTTACCTACAGAAGGTCTAGCTGCAAGAATAACTAAATCACCTGGCTGAAAGCCTGATGTTAATTTATCTAATTCTTTATAGCCTGTCTTTACACCAGAGACAACTCCACCATTTTTCTGAAGGAGATTCATTCTAGCTGTGACATTCTGTACAACACTTTCAATTGTCTTGAATTCCCCGGCATTTCTATCTCTAGTGACTTCTAAGACATCTTTTTCTACTGTATCAATAAAATCATTAATATCAGTAATTTCACCATAAGCATCTTGTACGATGTTTGTAGCTTCTTTAATAAGCCTTCTAAGTAATGACTTCTCATTTAATATCTTAAGATAATGCGGTGTATGAGCGACTGTTGGTACTGAATTTGCAAGTACCAATAAGTAGTCTACTCCACCTACTTTTTCTAATATCTTCTGGTTAATTAAATAATCAGTCACTGTAGTGGCATCAATTGGTTTATTACCGTCATGAAGGAACTTCATACCTGTAAAGATCAGTCGATGCGCATCAAGATAGAAATCCTGAGGTGTTGCCATGTTGATGACATCATTACATGCATTCTTATCAATCAACATTGCCCCTAATAAAGCTCGTTCTGCCTCTAAGTCATGAGGGAGTTCTCTTGTATCCATAAGTATTCACCTTATTTTTCAGATAGATGAACATTGATAGTCGCAATAACACCTTTATAAAGTTCAATCTTCAACTTAGTAGTTCCTAAAGCACCTACTGGATATGCATTGATGAACTTTCTCTTATCAATCTTAATACCATGTTCTTCTAATAATTTCTTTGCGATATGTTTTGTAGAAACATGATCAAAGCTCTTACCATCCTTACCAGTCTTTACTTTGAATTCTACTACAATAGTTTCAAGCTTCTTTGCAAGTTCCTGAGCTTCTTCTTTCTTCTTTAAGTCTTCCTGTTTCTTTTCTTCTTCCTGCTGAGCAACAATCTTCTTACCTGTTTCTGTTGCCATTAAAGCTTTACCATTCTTAATTAAGAAGTTCTGTCCATAACCGTCAGATACATTAACGATTTCACCCTTCTTACCAACTTTTCTTACATCTTCTAATAAAATAACTTTCATGTTTATACACCCCTATCTTCCAAATATGCATCTATTGCATGTTCTAATCTCTCTTTTGCTTCTTCGATTGTCACATTTTCAATCTGACAGGCAGCCATAGAGAAATGACCACCACCATTAAGATCTTCCATGATCATCTGGACATTGATCTTTTTAGAACTACGTGCACTGATTGCCACTGTGTTCTTAGATATATATCCTATCGCAAATGCAGCATAAATGCCAGAAACATATACTAATTGGTTTGCAGCCTTTGCGAGAGTAGAACGACTCAGTTCGTCATCTTTGCCTGTCGCAATAAGGAATCTATCCTTATAACGATAAGCTGATTCTGTGATATCAAATATTTCTTTCATACATTCAAATGAATCTTCTAATAATTCATATGCAAGTGCTAAGTCAGCTTGTGCTTCTTTGAGTTTAGCTGCTGACTGGAATGTTCTTGTACCCACATGCTGTCTGAAATAATTTGTATCTACTAGCATCCCTGTATACATAACTGTCGCATCAAGTGATGAAATTTCAATTTCATGTTGCTGGTAGTCAAATAGTTCTACAAGTAATTCTACTGTAGAGGATGCAGATGGTTCTAAGTATGTGAGAACCGGTGAAGAAATAAATTCTTCACTACGACGATGGTGGTCAATAATGACCTTGTTTTTTACTTTATCAAGTACTGAACGGCTAATAGCCAATGAATCCTTATGGTTATCTACACAGATTAATAAAGTATCTTTATTAGTTTTTTCAAGTGCTTCTGAAATAGTCAACATTAAACCCTTATAATCAGGATTACTTCTCAACATTTCTACGACACCTTTTGTTTTTTCTTCAAGAGATTCATAGTCAATTACGATATTGGCTTTCTTACCTAAATTCTCTGCAATACGCGCAGCCGCAAGAGAAGCACCAAATGAATCCAAATCTGAGTTCTTATGTCCCATAACTAAGACATTACGTGAACGACTAATAAGACCGGCAAGAGACTGTGCCATAATACGAGAACGTACTTTAGAAGATGTTTCAAATGCATCTGTTTTACCACCAAAGTAACGTACATGATCTTTACCACTCTTAATCGCAATCTGGTCACCACCACGTGAATAAGCAAGGCTTAATGCTGAAGAAGCAAGTTCTTCTAATTCTCTTAATACTTTTGTACTTCTACCAATACCAATAGATAATGTCATAAGCACATCTAATTCTTCTATCGCATTCTTGAAATCATCCAAAATAGAGAATTTAGATTCAATGAGTTTCTTATAGATACGTTCATTAAAGAAAACAATATATTTACCTGTCTGATAACGTCTAATAATCATACCATTCTTATATGCCCAGTCAGTAATTGTACTACGGCATAAATTTTGAATCTTTACCTTCTGTGATTCATCTACATTCGCAATAATTTCATCATAGTTATCCACAGTAATATAACCCATGCATACCTGCATATCTTCACAGTCCTGTGATAAAGAGACATATTGTGTCACATCCTTCATATAGATGAGTCTTGTATCCGCACTATTATATACTTCGAATTTCTTTCCTTTAACTTCTATTGTTTTGACATCTTCATCATCAAAAAGACTAGCAAGTGTAGGCTGCCATTCTAATAGCTTGATTCCTACAATATTGATATTTAATGCCTTTAAGAAGTCTGAAACCCATGTAATGTTTCTGTTTTCATCATATTGAATCAATCCTACGCCACCATAGATCAAAGCATTCTTTGCATCAATACCTAAAGCATCACTGACTGAATAGCTGTTTTGATCCATTAAGTAGCCCATATAGAATAGTAACGATATGTAGATTACATTCGTAATAACCGCAAATATCGCAAGACGAAGCATCCAAGCCTGATGAAATATACCAAAAGCCGCAAAGGTCGCAAAGGTAATAAATACGAGTAAAAGAACAAAGATATTTCTAAGTTGTGCAACTTTTCTCGTCATTGTAGAGGCCCTCCTTATTGATATTTATTATACAGTATTTGACGTATTTCAACAAATATATCAATAATTCCTAGAATCACTAATAGTGTCTGTAGGAACGGAATGAATACTAAAAATATAAGTAAGTTAGAATAACGTCCATGGTTTCTGATAACAAGATAGAAAGATAAGAAAGCAAGTCCATCCACCATAAATCCTAAGATACTAATAAAATAGATATATTGTACAATAACAACATTTCCAAAATATTGTCTAGCAATCATACTACCTGCAAGCATGATTGCGAGAATATATCCCATTTTAGGGCTGAATCTAAATGTCGCAATATGAATACTCATATCAAAAGGTATTCTTAAGCGTTTAAAGAATAGTGCACATAACATCATGACTAAATAACTCTGTAAGAATGACATGATGAGTATAGAGAGTGGAATGAGATTATAGAAGTCCTGGAAAGTAAAGGCATTAGTTATAGAAGGCACTGCCGCAATAATCTGGTTATACATTTCTTTTGCTTCAGTGAGTAAGTTAATACCTAGCACTCCTGAGAATACATAGAAATATAAAAAATCAGATAAAAAGAAGAATGTAGCACCAAGCACCAGCATTGTTTCTTTCTTAGCTTTATTTTTTAAACATAGCCCTACAACTGTTCCCATACCAAGTGATGAGAGGACAATTAATACATAGCTGAGTGTTCCAAATAGGAAGGCAATGACCATGGAAGCTACAGAAGTCATTAAAGCTTCTTTAAGGCCTGTCTTATAGCTATAAATAGCCATAGGAATAGCCATTCCATAGCCAATTAAGCTATCAAACATCGTACCTGTCATTGTATTGAGTACTGCAAGGACACCAAAGAGTGATGCGATGAGTGCACCCTGCACGAGTTTATTTATTTTCATAATTCATTTCTCCTTGTGGTCATTATACAACAATCACATCGCTTGACGTATACCCCTACAGGGTATATGATTGGAGTAGGAGGTGAAATAATGGATAAAAAAGATTGCTGCTGTAGTGAACGTCATAAGGATCGTAGTGAAGAAGAAAAGAAAAAACTCATGAACCGCCTTAAACGTATTGAAGGTCAGATTCGAGGAATTGAAGGCATGGTAGAAAAAGATGCTTATTGTCCTGATATTCTTGTTCAGGTTTCTGCAGTCAATGCAGCTTTGAATAGTTTTAATAAAGAATTACTTGCAAAGCATATTAAGACATGTGTTGTGGATGATATTAAAGAAGGTCATGATGAAACAATTGATGAATTAGTGAAAGTATTACAGAAGGTGATGAAATGAAACAATATAATATTACTGGTATGAGTTGTGCAGCGTGTGCCAATCGTATTGAAAAAACTGTAGCTCATATTAATGGTGTAGATAGCTGTTCTGTTTCTTTACTCACAAATTCTATGGGCGTAGAAGGAACAGCATCTTCTGAATCTATTATTCAGGCAATTGAGAATATTGGATATGGTGCAAGTGAAAAAGGTGTTGAAAAGGTAAAAGATGATTCTTTAGTGGATCATGAGACGCCAAAATTAAAGAAGAGATTGATTACTTCTCTAGTATTCTTAATACTATTAATGTATTTATCTATGGGTCATATGATGTGGAAATGGCCTGTACCTTCGTTTTTGGAGAATCATGTATCTCTTGCAGTAACAGAAATGTTATTGACTATTATTATTTTAGTCATTAATAAAGCATTCTTTGTTAATGGGTATAAGAGTTTATTTCAGTTATCCCCTAACATGGATGCTTTGGTCGCATTAGGGTCTAGTGCTGCTTTTGGTTATAGCTTAGTTGTTTTATATTTAATGATTGATGCCATGAGCCAGGGACAGATGATGAAGGTGATGAGTTTAGGACATGATCTCTATTTTGAATCTGCAGCAATGATTCCTACTTTAATTACTGTTGGTAAGATGTTAGAGGCAATGTCTAAAGGACGTACTACAGATGCCTTAAAGAGCTTAATGGATCTTGCACCTCAAACTGCAGTCATTATTAAGGATAATAAAGAAGTCACTGTAAGTATTGATGAAGTGAATAAAGGTGATTTGTTTGTAGTAAGACCGGGTGAAAATATTCCTGTTGATGGTGTGATTGTAGAAGGTTCTACAGCTATTGATGAATCTGCCTTAACAGGTGAAAGTATTCCTGTTGATAAAACAGTAAATGATACAGTATCAGGCGCAACACTTAATCAGTCAGGCTTTATTAAAGTACGTGCCACTCGTGTAGATGAGGATACAACACTTTCACAGATTATTCAGATGGTGAGTGATGCAGCATCTACTAAAGCACCTATCGCAAAGAAAGCCGATCAAGTCTCTGGTATCTTTGTACCTGTGATTATCGGTATTGCGTTAGTCACATTTATTGTCTGGATGATTCTTGGAAAGAGTATTGGATTCTCTATTGCCCGTGCTATTTCCGTTTTAGTTATTTCATGTCCATGTGCATTAGGTCTTGCGACACCCGTGGCTATTATGGTAGGTAATGGTATGGGTGCAAAGCATGGTATCTTGTTTAAGACATCTGAATCATTAGAAGTGGCAGGTTCTATTGATATTATTGCGTTAGATAAGACAGGTACAATCACAAAAGGAACTCCTGTAGTCACTGATGTGGTCCCTTATAAGATAGAAAAAGAAGTACTATTAAATTATGCTTCTAGTCTAGAAAAAAAGAGTGAGCATCCTCTTGGTAAAGCTGTGACTGATTATTATCAAGGTAGTGAAGATGTTGAAGACTTCGAGATATTACCTGGTCATGGGTTAAGAGGATTAATTCATGGTAAAGAAGTATTAGGTGGAAGCATCAAGATGATGGAAAAACATATTCCTGAAGAAATGATGAAACAAGCATCTGACAAGGCAATGGAAGGTAAGACACCTCTATTCTTTAGTTATGATGATACTTATCTTGGTATGATCTGTGTGGCTGATACAATGAAGGAAGATAGCCCTCAGGCTATTAAAGAAATGCAGAACATGGGTATTCAAGTTGTAATGTTGACAGGTGACAACAAGAAGACTGCAGATGCAATTGGTTCAAAAGCAGGTGTAGATGAGGTAATTGCAGGAGTATTGCCTGATGGTAAAGAGAGTGTTATTAAAGATTTACAAAAGCATGGTAAAGTAGCTATGGTGGGTGATGGAATCAATGATGCACCTGCCCTCACACGTGCGGATATTGGAATTGCGATTGGGGCAGGTACTGATATTGCGATAGATGCAGCTGATGTTGTCTTAATGAATAGTAAGCTGACAGATGTCACTGCCGCTATTAGACTCTCTCGTGCGACATTAAGAAATATCCATGAAAACTTATTCTGGGCATTTTTCTATAATGCGATTTGTATTCCTGTTGCTGCTGGTGTATTTATTCACTTAACAGGATGGCAGATGAGTCCTATGTTAGGGGCTGCTGCCATGAGTTTATCTAGTTTCTTTGTATGTATGAACGCGTTGAGACTCAATACTTTCTCTATGCATGATGCATCTAAAGATATAAAAAGAAAGAAAAAGGAGAAGAAAACAATGGAAAAGACTTTAGAAATTACTGGTATGATGTGTGGTCATTGTGAAATGGCTGTAAAGAAGGCATTAGAAGCTGTAGATGGTGTAGAAAGTGCTGATGTAAGTCATGAAAAAGGCACTGCAGTTGTCACTTTAAGTAAAGAAGTATCTAATGATGTCTTAAAGAAAACTGTAGAAGATAAAGACTATACAGTTACAAACATCAAATAAAAAAAGAAGTCCTAAGACTTCTTGAGATCCTCAAATGCATAACTATGCATTTGGGGATTTTTTCTTTCAAATTCTTCTTTTTGGATTTTAGAACGAGAAATGACATCCTGAAGTAATTCTCTTGATGAGATACGTGTCGCCCCATGGCCTAATACAATCTTCTGTTCAAGATTATCACTTGTGGCTACCACAAGACGATATTGTCCTGCCATCTGTTTTGTAATGCTTTCAATATAAGCATCGGCTGTCTGTCCTTCTTTTGTATAAACGATTTCCATATCATGATACATCTGACTCTTGCCTTTATTCTGTGGAACCTTATAAGCATCAAAGACAAGGATCATATGACAGCCACGATACCCTTTATAGCTCATCAATATATCAATAAGCTTATCTCTTGCACTACCTAGGTTTTGTTTTGCAAGTTCTTTCAGTTCATCCCAGGCAAAGATGACATTATATCCATCTACAATCAAATATTCATCTAATACCTGTACTGTATTAGAAGAGACATGATCTTGTTTTGGTTTATAGTAGTCACTTGCAAGTTTTGTATCTATTGGACCATAGGTACGTTCATATACTCTTTTAAGTTCTTCATCACTAATATGTACAGGATTATGTGTATAAGTATGTTCCTGTTTCATCGCACTATAAAGAGGTAAATGCATCTTCTCTCTTACTTCATCATAAGGCACATAATAGCCTGCACCATGTGAACAGAAAATAGAACCTGTAGGATTATCTAGATCTGATTCACTATCATAATCACATTTAGTTATCACTTCTTCCTGATTTTCTACTGGTGCATAGAATGTATCTAAGAAGAAAAGCTGTCCTTTTCCTTTTGTGGAAGTCAGAAGTTCTTTTTGATAGTGAGTCAAGAATAAGACAGGTGCTTCTCCATGAAGTGTTGTAATATCATTATTCTCATTCACTACAGTAGGTGTTGGATAGTCTTCTAAAGCATAATAAACCTTACTCAAAGCTTCTGTAGGAATGACTAATTCATATTTATAGTAAGGTTCTAAGATGACTGATTCAGTCATTTTTAACCCTTGTCTAATAGCACGATAAGTGGCTTCTCTGAAGTCTCCTCCTTCTGTATGTTTTAAGTGGGCTTTACCACCTAGAAGTGTGATTTTCATATCTGTAATAGGAGAACCTGTGAGTACACCTAAGTGTTCTTTTTCCTGTAAGTGTGTCATGATGAGATTTTGATATCTTTCTTCTAAGTTATTCTGACATTGATTTTCAAAGACAAGTCCTGAACCTTGAGGAAGTGGTTCTAAGTAAAGATGGACTTCACTATAGTGTCGTAATGGTTCAAAGTGTCCTACTCCTTCTATTGGTTCTTTGATTGTTTCTAGATAAGCGACATCTCCTTCATCCACTGTGATATCCTCATTAAAACGATCTTTCATTAATTGTTTAAGAATATCTATCTGTACTTCACCCATTAAAGAAACCTGGGCATGATCATCAAAGAGTTTTAAATGAAGTAATGGTTCTTCTTCACCTAATACCTTTAAAGAAGAAAAGAAATGGTTGATATCTGCTTCTTTAGATGGTTGAATTTGATACAACATAGAAGGTCTCAGTGTTGAATGAATCACATGTCCTAATCCAATGTAATCCCCTGCCTGAAGCTTCTTAATACCTGTTAAGGCTACAATATCATTCTGAGATGCATCTTCTACTAAAGTGTAGCGGTTCCCTTGATATAACCTAATTTGATGAATCTTTTCATCATGGATTGTATCACGCACATGAAGCCTGCCACCAGTGATCTTAATAAAGACAAGACGTTCTCCTCTTTCATCTCTCGTAATCTTAAAGACCTGTGCAGATAATTCTGTCTGTGGTTCTTTTTCTAAAGTATAACGGTCTAAGGCATCGAGTAATTCATCTACACCTTGGTTCTTAAGGGCACTACCAAAATAGAGTGGATAAAGATGTCTATTAGAAATCGCTTTTGCGATAGATGCATCCTTTAAAGACCCTGTTTCTAAATATTCTTCTATCATCTCTTCATCCAGTGCTGCAATATCTTCTTCAGAAGCACTCATATCCATAATATGAGGAGATAATTGTGATAAAGAGTCCAATAACTCTTCTTTTGTATAATGTGTTAAATCCATTTTATTCACAAAGATGAAGGCTGGTACATGATAGTGTCTCAATAAGTTCCAGATTGTTTTAGTATGCGCCTGTACACCATCTAAACCATTGATAATCACTATTGCATAATCAAGAACACTTAATGCACGTTCCATTTCTCCACTAAAATCAGCATGACCTGGTGTATCAATAAATGTGAAATGGTTATTCTTATAATTAAGAGAAGAAACCTTAGAAAAGATAGTAATGCCTCTTTCTCTTTCCTGTGTATTATAGTCAAGGAATGTATCTTTATGATCAACACGACCTTGATGTTTTATTGTCCCTGTCGTATAGAGTAATGACTCACTTAATGTAGTTTTACCTGCATCAACATGAGCCACCATTCCAAGTGTTAATTGTTTCATCAAATCACCTCTTGATTATTGTATCATAGATTAATTAAAAAACACCTTGGTTTTATCCAAGGTGGAAATACATAAAGTTTACTGCCTGTTTTAACTACAGTTCTATGAATTATGCATTCTTTAAGAATGCTTTATATGCTTGATATGTTTCGTATACGTCTACTTTAGATACGACTTCCATTGGTGCATGCATGTTTAATACTGCAATACCTGCATCAATAACATCCATGTTGTAGTTTCCTAGGATATAAGCAATAGTGCCTCCTCCACCTAGGTCTACCTTACCAAGTTCAGCTGTCTGATAATGGATATTTGATTCATCCATCACAGCACGAATTCTCGCAACATATTCAGCAGATGCATCATTACTTCCACTCTTACCTCTTGCACCAGTATATTTATTAAATACAATACCATTACCTAAATAAGCAGCGTTCTTCTTATCATTCACACTTACAAATAGTGGATCTACACCAGCAGATACATCACTTGAAAGCATCTTTGATCTAGATAAAGTAAGTCTTGTCTGTACAAAACTATCAATACCCATCTTCACTAACATTTCACCAACTGTATTTTCAAAGAATAAAGATTGAGCACCTGTAGCACCTACTGAACCTATTTCTTCTTTATCTACAAGAATAGTACAGCATGTATAGTCACAAACATCCATATCAAGAATTGCAGTTAAAGATGTATAGGCACATACTCTATCATCATGACCATAACCAGCAATCATTGAACGATCTAAACCATAGTCTCTTGCTTTACCACTTGGTACAACTTCAATTTCAGCTGATACAAAGTCTTCTTCTTCGATATCATATTTATCTTTTAATAGCTTTAAGATATTGGCCTTCACAGCATCTTTTTCTTCACCTACTAAAGGCATATTACCTAAAGTAACATCAAGGTTTTCACCTTCAATCACTTTAGCTGCTTTCTTATCTAACTGTTCTGCAGCTAAGTGAATAAGTAAATCAGAGATACCTACTACTGGATCATTATCATCTTCACCAATGACAACATCTACGACAGTACCATCTTTCTTTGCGACAACACCATATAATGATAGAGGGATAGTTACCCACTGGTATTTCTTTACGCCACCATAATAGTGTGTATCAGCTAATACGAATCCTTCTGATTCATATAATGGATTCTGTTTTAAGTCCATTCTAGGAGAGTCAATATGAGCACCTAAGATTCTCATACCTTCTGTAAGTGGTTTATTACCAATCACAAATAAAGCAATATTCTTATCTCTGTTGTTGACATAAACCTTATCTCCTGGCTTAAGTGTTTCAAAAGAGTCTAATGGCTTGAATCCTTTTTCTTTGGCTAAACGAATAGAGTCTTTAACACAAGCACGTTCTGTTTTGTTTTTTGAAATATAATCTTTATAACCTTCATTATATTCCATGACTTCATTGAGATTGTCCTTATACTTTTCCCATGTATTTTTTGCGTACATTTTCTAACCTCTTTTCTTTTTATCTATACAACAGTATACCATGCTGAATAAATAAAGATAGTGTTATGAACTGTTTGCATCATAATTCTCAATTTCAAGCACAAAAAAAACTTGATTTACATCAAGGTTCAGAGGATAGAATTATTCACCAACGTATGGTAACCTTTATTTTATATGCATTATTTTGATTTCAAACATTTTTTGATGTCAATAACACATTAAACATTTATATCAATATAGAATTTTCCAGACAAATAAAAAAAGTACTCCAGCGTGCCTTAATGCTTTTACCTCTTTGATAATCTTCACATTCCTGATGCATATTAAAACATACTCTCTAAATCATTAATCATAATGCAGGGAGATCCTTTGACTTTGTGGGAGCTGAGGTATTAATTTACAACAGTTCTGTTGGGCAATGATGTCAGGTATTCTTTTTCTTTTATGAACAGTATGCAGGAGGGATATATCAGTCCCCTCCTCTATTGACACAGATTCAAAATTATTATATTGATTCGATGCATATCTACAATTTAATTTTTTTAGAAATGAAGTACGTATAATACACTGATCAACCTAATCAAAATGATTGATCAAGTTTATCGGAATGAATGATCTGGTTAAATCGAATTTATTGTTCAGCTACGCTATAATAATCTACTTAGCCAAAATAAAAAAATATCAAAGCTTATTTAAATAATATCGTTTCTTTCGTTTTACTCTTTTTGCAACGAAAGCTTTTTCGTTGCAATTATATTGAAACGTATTTATTTTCGTTTCATTCTATTTTGTTTAATTTATATTTAGCATTATGCATCCATACTGATATGTTACATATACTATTAAACAACAAAAGAAAGTACAAAAAAGCCCATAAATACCAGATTTTCTAGTATCTATGGACTTTATTTTTATAAGTATTTATGCCTATAAAAATTATTCACCAACATAAGGTAAAACGTTTATTTATCGCTTTATCTGGAATAATATCGTTAATTTAAATTGAATAACTATATTTTTGGACTTAACCCTAATTATTTAACTTTGTCTCTTGTGATTTCTAATAATGTAGTGGCTCCACACATTTCCATTGTATCTTTTAATTCAGCACCAAGCTTTTCAGTTAAAGCTTTAATTCCTTCTTCTTTACCACCAAATACCATATTGACATATGGTCTTGCGATAATCACTGCATCAGCTCCTAAAGCTAACGCTTTGAAAATATCAGTCCCACTTCTGATACCACCATCTACGAAGATCTTCATACTTCCATCAACAGCTTTTACAATTTCTTCTAAGACATCAGCTGTTGCAGGAGTCCCATCTAATACTCTTCCACCATGGTTTGATACAACAATACCTTTAGCACCAGCTTCTTTGGCTTTTAAAGCACCATTTACTGTCATAACACCTTTTACGATAAAAGGTACAGGTGTTTTATCAATAATACGTTTTAATTCTTCTTGTGATTTTCTACCAGCTGGAGGAGTCTGTCCTTTTAAGAAAGGAAGTCCTGCTGCATCAATATCCATCGCAACTGCGAAGGCATTAGATTCAATCGCAAGTTTTAATTTTTCATCATAGACTTCTTCACCCCAAGGTTTGATTGTTGGTACACCAATACCATCATTTTCTTTGATATATTGAGTTGAAGCTTGCATGATGGCTGGATTAACACCATCACCAGTAAAGGCTGCAATTCCTGCTTCTTTACATCCTCTGACTAAGATATCATTATATGAATTATCATCTAATGAATCTCCATAGTGTAATTGAATCGCTCCTACAGGTCCTGCAAAGATTGGATATTTAAATGTCTTCCCAAATAATTCTAAAGTTGTATCAACAGGTGCATTACTTGTGAGTGTATCCATGTTGACATAGATATTTTGCCAGGCATCATAGTTTCTGATAGCGACAGTGCCTGTCCCTTTCGCACCAGGTCCTGGTACTTTATTACCACATGCCTTACCATTACATACTGGGCATGATTTACATACTTTCCCCATTAAAGGTCTACTTTGATCTAATATTTCTTGATAATTCATTATTCACCTCTCCAATCAAAGAATACTCGCTCAATACTTACATATCAAGCAAGTTACATTTTATTCTAAATTTTCACCATTAGATTCTAAAACTTTCTTAAACCAGAAATAAGAATCTTTTTTAGATCTTGAAAAATCTCCAGTGCCATCATCATGACGATTTACATAGATAAATCCATAACGTTTTGCATATTGACCAGTTCCAGCTGAAACAAGATCAATTGGTCCCCAAGTTGTATAACCAATTAATGGTACACCATCTTCAATGGCTTCTTTCATTGCAATAATATGAGGTCTAAAGTAATCTAATCTATATGGATCATGAATTGACCCATCTTCTTCTACATTATCAAATGCGCCAAAACCATTTTCTACAATCATTAATGGTACTTCAGGATATCTATCATGTAATTTATTTAATGTAAATCTTAATCCATCAGGATCAATCTGCCAGCCCCAGTCTGATGCTTTAAGATATGGATTTTTAGCACCACCATGTAAATTTCCTTCAACAATTTCTGCATCTTTACTTGTAGTAACACAGTTTGTCTGATAGTAAGATAAAGTATAGAAATCAACTTTGCCTTTATATAAGATGTCTTCATCTTCTTTTGTAATGAATGAAGGATCTACACCAACCTCTCTAAAGAAGCTATAAGCAAATTCTGGATATTTCCCTCTGACTTGCACATCACCACATAAGTTATTATTGATATTATCTTCTTTTTGCCATAAAAGAATATCTTTTGGATTTGGTGTTAAAGGATATCCTGTAACCTGTGCTATCATTGTTCCTATCATAAAATCAGGATTGATTTTATGTGCTTCAATAGTTGCAAGTGCACTTGCAACAAATTGATTATGCATTGCATTGAAAGTGACTTGTGGGTTTGTTTTAAGTTTAGATAATGGAATACGTTCAGTAGATTTAACATCTTCTCTGTCCATCACACCTAAGCCATATAAATCACCCATGCCACCATGACCCATTGTTACAATGGCACAGTTAATTTCGTTAAATGTAATCCAGTATTTAACTCTATCTTTAAAACGAGTAAAACATGTCTTTGCGTAATTAACATAGAAGTTAACCACTTCTCTGCTATAGAAACCATTATATTTTTGAACTAATGCAAATGGCATTTCATAATGTGATAATGTAATCAATGGTTCAATACCATATTTTAAACATTCATCAACAACATTTTCATAAAATTGTAAACCTAATTCATTAGGCATTATATCATCTCCATTAGGAAAGATTCTTGCCCAGTTAATAGAAAATCTAAAGCACTTGAATCCCATGTCTGCAAATAAAGCAATATCTTCTTTATAATGATCATAAAATTCAATAGCTTGATGTGATGGATAAAAAGCTGTTTCATCAATCACACTACAGAATGTTCTTGGTGTATATCTATCTCCACCTAATAACATATCTGGTACTGATAAGCCTTTTCCATCTCTTAAATAAGCACCTTCACATTGGTTAGCAGCTACTGCTCCACCCCATAAAAAACCTTTCGGAAATGTCATTTTGTTCTCCTTTTATTTATTTGATTGTTCTATATAAATGTTGTAAACATAATCAGCATTTTCAATCATACATTTATATCCATCTTCATAGTTACCTGTTTTGATTGCATTAAGTGTTCTTTTATTAAACGCTAACATAACTTTCATATCTAGACATTTTGCATAGACATGTAATTCTGGTATATTAATAAATCCATGATCCTTTAAAGAAAGATATTCAGGAAAGTTATCATCTAGTGATTCAACTAAAGTATTATGAAAAACGTTGTCATAATTATACTTTTCTTTAAATGTATGTTCTTCATTTAAACCATTTTCCATTAAATCTACGCATTCTTCTAATTTCATAATATATGGATTCTTTGGATTTTCCTTATATTTTTCAATTAAACGTACAATACTATATCCTTCTAGAGAGATTGTAAGATGATATCTCTGTTTAATTTCTTCTTCTGTGAATTTATGTAAACAGAATCCCCTGCTAGGTAAGATATCAATACGTTTTTCATCACTTAATCTTTGAATTGCGTCTCTTAAAGGCGTTCTAGAAATATTTAAATCTTGTGCGATTTTTGTAAGTGAATAGATTCCTCCTGCCTCTAAATTTCCTGACCATATCATTTCTAATAATGCCTGATATGCTTGATCTTTTAATAATAATTGCATCTTTATTCTCCTAAATCCGGTATACCGGTACTATTTATACTCTAACATTCATTACGTATAATGTCGAGTTAGATATAAAAAAAGATGCGAATGCATCTTATTTTCTCCAAGATTTTTCTACTTCGTATCCTTCTTCTTTTAACATTCCTCTTAATTGGTCAACACGCCATTCAGCACCGTCACCATAGATTGTTAGTGTAGCTAAAGTTTCATCGATTTCTTTCATTTCTTCATCAGTTAAAACAATATTGCATGCTTCTAAGTTTGAATCAATGAATTCTTGTTTGTACATACCAGGAATTGGAATCATCATATCATATTCAGCCATTACCCATGCTAAAGCTAATTGTGCATATGTACATCCTTTTTTAGTTGAAAATTTTTCTAACATTTCAAATAATGGTTGATTTTTTTCTAAGTTTTCTTCTGTAAACCAAGAGAATGTTCTATGAATATCATCATTCTTGAATTCTAATTTCATACCTGGTCTATAAGCACCAGTTAATAAACCTGAAGCTAAAGGCATATAAGGAGTCATAGCAATTCCTAATTCTTTACATGCTTGTAAAGAACCGTCAGTTTCAATATTTCTAACAACCATAGAAAATTCATTTTCTACGATTGCTACTGGACATACAGCATGTGCTTTTCTGATTTGATCTTCTCTTGCTCTTGACATAGCCCAAGCCTTAATTTTACCTTTTTCAATCAAATTTTTCATAGCTTCTGCATATGTTTCAATTGGTAAATCATCAGGAACTCTGTGCATCATATAGATATCAATATAATCAGTTCCTAATCGTTTTAATGAAGCATCACATCTTGCTTCAATTTGTTGAGCAACTGTACCATTAGCTGGATCATTTACAGGTGCTACCTCTGGATTGAACTTAGTTAAGATTTGTACTTCTGATCGAATTGGTGCTAAAGCTTCACCTACTAAGATTTCATTATGGCCATTAGCGTATACATCAGCTGTATCATATAATGTAACACCCATTTCATGAGCCTTACGCATCATGGAAATACATTCTTCTCTAGGAGCTGGATCACCGTGCGCATGAGAGAATCCCATACATCCCATTCCCATTACTCCAATTTCCATACCTTGAACATTAACTTTTCTCATCATAACTCCTTCTTTCTTATCATTATTCCGGTATACCGGTGTATCTATATCTATAATAACTCAATATTTTTTTAAAAGTCAATAAATAAATACTATATTCAACAAATCTCATCATGTAAAAAATGCTTATGTAACCTTCTTACGAATACTATTTCTTGTAATACATATTGACATGAAAAAGGCCATGATTTCTAAATGTAATGTATATGAAGATCATAATCTAGTCTTTGCAGGTAATACTACTAATTACATTAATCGTCATACTGCATCATCTAGATTAGCTTCAATAAAAAAGGAACAGACTATGAATCTATATCTGTTCACTTCTTACGTCACGCTAATGCGACTTTATTATTAATGAATGATGTCGATCTAAAAATTGTATCTGCTCATCTTGGTCATAGTGATATCAATATAACCGCTGATACCTATATAGACGTATTACATGCTCGTCAGAAATTCGTTGCTGACTTAGTTGACCTCAATTTAGAGGATGAAAACGACAAATAATACGCACTTCTCCGTTAAAAATCACGTATAAAACGCTATTTCGCAAAAAAAAACCTCGATTTTATCGAGGTTTTTCCTTCATTTTAACTATTCACCAACGTATGGTAATAAAGCCATCTGTCTTGCTCTCTTGATTGCTCTAGCAAGTTTTCTCTGATACTTAGCGCTTGTACCAGTTACACGTCTTGGGATGATTTTACCGTTAGCTGAGATAAATCTCTTTAAAAGTTCAACATCTTTATAATCGATGTAATCAATCTTGTTTTTAGTGAAGTAGCAAACTTTTCTTCTACCCATTCTCTGTCTTCTGAAAGCCATTGTTGTTTCCTCCTGTTAGAATTGAATATCGTCATCCATGATATCATATGAATTCACTGAATCATCAAAATCCTTATCTAGATCCACTGTCTTCATATCATAGAAGTCATTGTTGTTTTGTCTAGGCTGCTGAGTCATTGTAGGCTGCTGCATCATAGGTGCATTCTGCTGAGCTCTTTCTCTCTGTGCTCTTGTTTCCAAGAACTGAACTGAATCAGCCACAACCTCTGTTACATAAACTCTCTGGCCTTGATTGTTGTCGTAACTACGAGTCTGTATACGACCGTCGACTGATACAAGTGAACCCTTGCTGCAATACTGTGCAACATTTTCAGCAGGTTTTCTCCATACAACACAGTTGATAAAATCAGCTTCCTGACCATCTCTTGTTGAGAAGTTACGATCAACTGCTAAAGTAAAACTTGTTACAGCTGTACCATTACCTGTTCTTCTTAATTCAGGATCTCTTGTAAGTCTTCCGACTAATGCGACACGGTTAAGCATTCGCCATCACCTCTTCTTAGTCTCTTCTTAAAGTTAAGTGACGTAATACGCTTGGGTTGATACGTGATAAACGTTCGAATTCAGCGATTGCTTCTGGAGTTGTATGAGTATTGATTACTACATATAATCCCTTAGTATAATCTTTGATTTCGTAAGCTAATTCACGTAAGCCTAACTTTTCAGTGTCAACGTTATCAACAACACCTTCACCTTCAGTTAAGATTGCTTTAAAACCATCTAATACTGCATTCTTAGCATCATCTTCTAAATCAGGTTTTAAAATCATCATAATTTCATACTTGTTCATTTTTTTACCTCCTCTGGTCTTGACGGTCTAGAATACTTCTAGACAGGCAGTAATATTTTACATGCTTGTTCATACTATCACAAGAAAATCAAAAAAGCAATGATTAATCGAAGTTTTTTTTACTATTTTAGATCTTCTTTCGTAGTGATTTTAATATTGTCATAATCACCTTCTACAACATAGACATCTTTACCCTGTAATTCCAACATAGATGCATCATCTGTTGCCTGGATATTATTTTCAATGGCTTCTTTATAAGCATTTCTAATAAGTACTGTATCAAAAGCCTGTGGTGTCTGTGCCTGCATCAGTTCAGATCTAATAAGTGTTTCTACTACCTTACCATCCTTGACACGCTTGATTGTATCTTTACATGGTACCATTGCAAGAACTGCCTTATGTTCTTCCATACCTACTACCAAACGGTCTAGAAGGTCTTTTTTCACAAAAGGTCTTGCGCCATCATGAATCATTACATAATCACTTGTGACATGTTTTAATCCTTCATAAACAGAATCCTGTCTTTCTTTTCCACCTTCTACAAACTTCATACATTTCTTATTTAATAGTTTCTTGAAATGTGACTGTTCTTCTTTTTTACATACAATAATGATTTCTTCACATCTCTTATCATGTAAAAAGACATTCACTGTCTTTTCATATACAGTCTCTCCCTGTAATTGATAGAACATCTTGTTGTAACCAAGACCTGTTCTCTTACCACTTCCTGCACATAATATAATTGCGCTATACATCATGAATCACCTCTATTACATTATATATAAAAAAAACGTAAATTACTTTACGTTTTTCTCTAGTCTTGCAAATAAAACACTACGTGTTGGCGTATCATGCGCATAACAAGTAGATAAAAGCAATAATGGTGCTGTATTTTGTGAATCTACATCTCTTGATTGTTTAGCGGATGATTTCGCATTAGCCACATAACTTGCATAATCAATATCCTTCAAGTAATAATCACTTGTTGCATCAATGATCTTAGTACTATAGATAGAATATACGTTAATGCTGCCATCTGGTAAATAAATATATACTTTTGGATGATTATTAAAGTAATCCTGATCTGTAAACTTCTTAATATTCGCGAACATTGAACCATTCTTCATATTATGACCATAAATAATTGTATTACTATCAGTCAAAGAAGAATTATTATCTTCATCTAAGAAAATACTGCCTGCAAATGAATGCTTCTTTTCATAGTTTGTATGAATATATGTATCATTTGTTTTTCCTTTTAATAAAGCATAATCAATGTTTGTATTAGGAATATAGATCCATCCTACGATATCTTCATTAATACTCTTTAGTTGGTTAAAATCAACTTTTCTATCCAGTGGTGAATCCTGCTTCACTTCAGTGACGACTTCTTCTTGTAGCTTCTTGTTGTCAGAGTTGACCTTATGATATTTATATCCAATGTTTGCAAGATTACCTGCACTATATAGAAAGACAGCTAAACATACTACAAGAAGAATACGTCTAATGATTTTCATTATACGTTAAACTTGAAGAACATGATATCACCATCAAGTCCTTTATAAGTTTTTCCTTCCTGTCTGATCTTACCAGCTTCTTTTAAAGCCACTTCACTCTTATACTGCATCATATCATCATAAGTATAAGTTTCAGCTTTAATGAAACCTTTCTGGAAGTCTGTATGAATAATACCGGCCATTTCTGGTGCTGTCATACCATTAGTAAATGTCCATGCACGACATTCATCAGGTCCTACTGTAAAGAAAGTCTTTAAGTCTAATAAAGCATATGTTTCTTTAATAAGCTTATCTAAACCACTTTCCTTGATTCCTAAATCATCCATGAAGATAGCTTTATCTTCTGCATCTAATGCAGCTAATTCACTTTCAATCTTAGCGCAAATAGGAACAACATCGCATCCTTCTTTTGCAGCATATTCTTTTAAAGTGATATAGTATGGGTTTGAATTTGGATCTTCGATATCTTCTTCACCCATATTCGCTACATAGATCATAGGCTTAGTAGTTAATAAGTTGAACTGTTTTACATAAACCATTTCTTCCTCATTAAAAGTAAGCGTACGAGCCATCTTACCAGCTTCTAATACTTCTTTTAATGGTGCTAATACTTCCATTTCAGCTTTAGCTTCTTTATCACCAGTCTGAGCTTTCTTTTCAATCTTACCAATTCTCTTGTCCACTGTTTCTAAGTCAGCCATTACAAGTTCAAGATTGATTGTTTCAACATCACGTACTGGATCTACTGAACCATCAACGTGAGTAATATCCTTATCTCTAAAACATCTTACTACTTCACAGATTGCATCTGTTTCTCTGATGTTAGCTAAGAATTTATTTCCTAAACCTTCACCTCTAGATGCACCTTTTACAAGGCCGGCAATATCTGTAAATTCAAATGTAGTATAGATAGTCTTCTTTGGATTAAAGATTGCAGCAAGATCATCTAATCTATGATCTGGTACTTCAACAACACCTACGTTAGGGTCAATTGTTGCGAATGGGTAGTTGGCTGCTTCTACCTGTGCGTTTGTGATCGCATTAAATAATGTAGATTTACCAACGTTTGGTAAACCAACGATTCCTGCAGTTAATGACATAATTTATATTCACTCCTTTTAATCTACATTATTTTATTATACTTAACGTTAAATTGCAATGAATGAATGGTATAATGGAGAAGGTGATAAAATGAATAATATATATGAAAGACTCAATCAATTTTTATGGTCTCATCCTACCTATAAAAAAGTGGTAGGATTTCTTACAATCGCATTAAAATATATCATGATGGCTTCTTATGTGATGTTATTAATTGGTTTCTATATGACTCATGATGATTATCTTATTTATGCGATTATTAAGCCTTGTGCTGCATTTCTTATTGTGACAGTGATTAGAAAACTGATTAATCAATCACGTCCTTATGACTACTTAGAAGTCACTCCACTCTTTGAACATCATGAAGGATGTTCTTTCCCTTCTAGACATGCTGCAAGTGCATTTATTATCGCATTTACTGCGATTCATTTTGATTTATATATTGGTATAGTGATGCTTATATTCGCATTTTTAACTGCCATTACAAGGGTTTTAAGTGGTCTTCATCATATCAGTGATGTGACTGCCGGTATGGTATTAAGTCTTATTATTGAACTTTTATAGATTACATAACTATTACACAGAGAAGTGTGTATAATGGTATCCGGTAAAGGAGATGTGCTCATGAAAAAGATAAATATTGCGATAGCTTTCATGCTTTTAATCAGTCTTGTTTATAGTCCTGTACATGCTGATGAAGTGAAGGAAGTTTATCTAACTTTTGATGATGGACCTTCTCATAACACACCTCAAGTATTAGATATTCTCGATAAATATAATGTGAAAGCGACATTCTTTGTGACTGGTGAAAATGCGCGTTATCAAAGCTATATTCGTACAGCTTATTTAAAAGGACATACCATTGGTGCACATAGTTATACACATAAGTATAGTATTTATCAAAGTGAAGAAACTTATTTTGAGGATTTAGGTAATATTGAGAAAATCATCAAAGAACAAACAGGACGTACCAGCAAATTGATCCGTTTTCCTGGAGGAAGTTCAAATACGATATCAAGACATTATTCACAGGGAATTATGGCTAAGGTTGCACAGGTTGTAGAAAAGAAAGGCTATAAGTACTATGACTGGAATGTATCTTCTAATGATGCGACAAGACGTTCAGTAAATCCTGCACGTATTATTGAAAGTTCTAAGTCAAGACTACCACGTGTCTGTATTTTAATGCATGATACAGCCACTAAAACAACTACAGTACAGGCATTACCTGCAATTATTGAATACTATCAGGCAAATGGCTATACTTTTAAAACATTAGAACATACTGACTTTGTCAGTCATCAACGTATCAACAACTAACGAGAGGCATTATGCCTCTCGTTTTTGTGTAAATAAAAAAAGGATAACTGGAGGGGCGGTCGAACCATTTCTAAGAATGGGCATCCCTCATCCGCAGAATACTTAAATAAGTATAAGGCGTGTTAGACGAGATCGATTTTTCTACATCAGTTATCCTGTATGATTATATTAAACCATTATTTTTTGATGGAGTCAAATTATTCACTTTCTTTATGTTCAATTACTTTTTTTAATCTCTTTTCAAAATCTCTTCGTGAAAACATGATAATTGCGCCGCAACCCATGCATTTCACTTTAATGTCCGCACCCATTCTTACGATTTCCCATTGTGTGGATTTCTTACATGGATGAGGCTTTTTCATTTCAATAATATCATGTAATCCGTATTCCATCATTATTCTCCTAATCTTTTAATAATATCTCTTGCAACTAAGATTCCATTAGCACCTGCCTGAGCAAGTCCACGTGTTAAACCTGCACCATCACCGGCAACATATAAACCATCTACAAGAGTTTCAAATCCTTCTCTTACCTTTGGTCTTGCACTATAGAATTTAGCTTCTACACCATAAAGTAATGTATGTTCATTCGCAATACCTGGTGTTACGTGATCTAATGCTTCAATCATTTCTACGATTGATTTCATTGTATTGTATGGTAATACAAGACCTAAATCACCTGGAACAGCTTCTGGTAATGTAGGCACTGTATAACCTTCTTTTAAACGCTTTTCAGTTGTTCTTCTACCCTTTTGGATATCACCATATCTCTGTACGATGATAGAACCATTTGAAAGTTTGTTTGCTAGTTGAGCAACCTGATGGGCAAATTCATTAGGCTGGTTAAATGGTTCAGAGAATACATGAGATACTAATAATGCAAAGTTTGTATTGTTAGACCCTAATTTAGGATCATGATAAGCATGTCCATTGGCCATCATTGTCCCTTCATGGTTTTCTATTACAACATGTCCACTAGGGTTTGAACAGAATGTTCTTACTCTTGTACCTACAGATGTGTTATAGATGAACTTACCTTCATATAAGTTTTTATTGATTTCATCCATAACGATATTAGATGTTTCTACACGTACACCAATATCTACCTGGTTGTTATAAAGATCTAAGCCATGTTTCTTAAAGACAGCATCGAGCCATGTCGCACCATCTCTACCTGGTGCAAGTAATACTTTAGAGGCTGTAATGATATCACCCTTCGCAAGCTTTATACCCTTGATTGTATTATCTTCTACAATAATATCTTCTACTTCTGTATTAAACTGGATATCAATATGTTCCTTTAATGTTTCCTGCATTTCAGTCATGATACGTAAGTTTTCTTCTGTACCTAAATGTCTGACCTTAGCACGTAATAACTTTAAACCTACTGCATAGCCTCTGTGTTCGATTTCTTTTACTTTATCTGTAGTTGGGTCAGTAATATCTTTAGTTGCCCCATGCTTTAAATATAAGCTATCTACATAACGAATTACATCTTCTACTTCATTTGCTGGAAGATAATCAGTAAGCCATCCACCAAATTCACTTGTAATATTAAACTTACCATCAGAATAAGCACCAGCGCCACCAAATCCACATGTAATAGAACATGCTGGTAAACAGCCTGGTTCATTATCCTTGATCACTGGACACTGTTTGATCTTCTTATCTTTAATAGGACAATGTCTTGCAGTCACTGCTCTTCCTTTATCAATTAATAATACTGATAAGTTAGGATTCTTTAATACGAATTCATAACTTGCCATAATTCCTGCTGGACCAGCACCTACTACAATTACATCATAATTTTCTCTCATATATACCTCTCTTCTTTACCATTCAATAATACCATTCTTTCGACATAAAGAAAAGGTAGTAAAACACTACCTTTAGTCTTCGAATAAGCATGCACCATTTGTTTCAATGACATGTTTGTAATAATCAAATGATTTCTTCTTATAACGTTTATAAGTACCATTACCTAGATCATCACAATCTACATAGATGAAACCATAACGTTTAGACATCTGTTTTGTAGATTCAGAAACAATATCAATACATCCCCAAGATGTATAACCCATGAGGTCTACACCATCTTCTACAATCGCATTATACATTTCTTTAAAGTGTGCATCGAAGTAATCAATTCTATACTGATCATCTACAGTACCATTCACTAATTCATCCTTCGCACCTAAACCATTTTCTACTACGAATAATGGCTTTCTATAACGGTCATATAAGTCTACTAAAGAGATTCTTAAACCAATAGGGTCAATCTGCCATCCCCAGTCAGATGATGGAATATATGGGTTCTTAATAGCTACATTAGTGTTAGCTGCAGTTTTCTTTAAACCATTGTCATCTTTTGCAACACAGCTAGATGAATAATAAGAGAATGAAACGAAATCAACTGGATATTCTTTCATAATCTTTAAGTCATCTGGTTCCATCTTGATATTGATGCCTTCATTCTTGAATTTAGATAATAAGTATGCTGGATATTCACCAAATACCTGTGTATCACTATAACAATATGTACTTCTCATATCCTGTTGTGCCTGTAAAACATCTTCAGGTTTACATGTATATGGATAGTAAGTAAGCTTTGTTAACATACAACCTACTTTAGCATCAGGTCTTGCTTCATGTACGATCTTAGTCGCAAGTGCACTGGCCACAAACTGATGATGCATTGCCTGGAAGATCACTTCATTAAAGTTCTTACCTGGGAAACGATCTTTAATAAGTGCACCTGTAGTATATGGATGTCTGATCATAGAGTCTACTTCATTAAAAGTAAGCCAGTATTTTACTTTATCCTTGTATCTATCTACAATCACTTCACAATAACGTACAAACATATCAATGACTTCTCTTGAATACCATCCATCATAATTTAATACAAGATTAATAGGTGGTTCATAGTGAGAAATAGTGACTAATGGTTCAATACCATATTTTAAACATTCATCAAATACATCATCATAAAACTTTAAACCTTCTTCATTAGGTGTTGCATCATCTGCATTAGGGAAGATTCTTGCCCAGGCAATAGATAAACGGAATACTTTAAAGCCCATTTCTGCAAATAGCTTAATGTCTTCTTTATAGTGGTGATATCCATCTGCACCATGTCTTTTTGGATAGTATACTTCATCCTGTGTGTTTAATGCTTCTTCGATGTCAGCTGTAGTGACTTCGTTTTGTTTCTTATAGTCCTGTACATCTACATCTAAATGACTTCTAGCACAGTCTGAGACAGTAATACCTTTACCGCCTTCATTCCATCCACCTTCATACTGATTGGCAGCAACAGCACCGCCCCATAAAAATCCTTCTGGAAATTGTTTCATTTTGTTGTCCTCTTCTTTCATATTTATTATACATAGAATATAAATTAAACATTGAGATTTCCTAGAAATGAAAAAAGAACAGTTTCCTGTTCTTTAGATATCTTCTATTACACCCATGATTTCTAGAATACGATTTAAGTCTTCTGTATCAGAGTACTTAAGAGTAATTGTTTTTTCTTCTACCTTTACTTTAGTACGGAACTTCTTTCTTAATAAATCTTCTGCATAAGTATAGGTTGTATTCTTTTCTTTCTTAGGCGCATTTTTACGCTTCTGAGCAAGTTTATATCCTCTAACGATATCTTCTACCTGACGTACAGAAAGCTTCTCTTTAATAGCACGATTCGCAATTTTAAGAGCTGTTTCATCATCTAAACCAACTAATGGTCTAACATGTCCCATAGAAAGAATACCTTCTAGAATATACTGCTGGAGCTTCTCATTGATATTAAGAAGTCTTAAAGTATTAGTCACATGAGTTCTTGATTTCCCAATACGTCCAGCTAGTTCTTCCTGAGTCAGATTCATCTTATCCATCATGGCTTTATAAGCCTGTGCTTCTTCAATCGCATTTAAGTCTTCTCTCTGAATGTTTTCAAGAAGCGCAATTTCCATCATCTGATCATCAGTGAAGTCTACGATAATTGCAGGAACTTCTTTTAACCCTGCAATATTAGCTCCTCTAAATCTTCTTTCACCAGCTACAATATCATAACCATGAATAGATTTCTTTAATAGAATTGGCTGTAGGATGCCATGTTCTTTAATGGATTGAGCTAATTCATTCAACTTATCCTGATCAAAATGTTTTCTAGGCTGATAAGGATTAGGTCTGATTAAATCAATAGAAACCTTTTCTTGAGTAAATTCATTAGAATTACTTTCAATTGCAGAAATCATTGATTGAAGATCTCCACCAGTAGATGTTGTATCAAAGATTGCATCTAATCCTTTACTTAAACGTTTTTTCTTATCTGCCATTTCTGCTCACCACCTCTTTCGCAAGTCGTGCGTAAGACTTCGCACCTTCACTACGTGAATCATAATCAAAGATTGAAAGACCTGCAGAAGGTGCTTCTGAGAGCTTTACATTTCTAGGAATGACTGTTTTATAAACCTTATCCTTAAAGTATTTACGTACTTCCTGTGTCACTTCTACACCTAAATTAGTACGTGAATCAAGCATAGTCAATAATACACCTTCAATTGTAAGATTACGGTTAAATACTGACTGTGTTAATAAAATAGTATTTAATAATTGTGTTAAACCTTCTAGCGCATAATATTCACATTGAACAGGAATTAAAACACTATCTGCAGCTGTAAGAGCGTTTGTGTTTAATAAACCTAAAGCTGGTGGACAATCAATAATAATATAATCATATTGATCTCTAACACTATCCATTGCCTTTCTTAAACGTTTTTCTCTTCCCTTTGGTACAGCTGATAGTTGTACTTCTACACCCGCTAAGTCAATGCTTGCAGGTGCCACATCTAGGTGTGGGATTTCACTATGTTTGATGATTGATTCAATGGGTACTTCATCAATAAGCACATCATAAGTTGTTTTTTCTAAACTAGAACGATCAATTCCAATACCCTGCGTCGCATTAGACTGAGCGTCCATATCTACAAGTAATACTTTCTTCTTCATAAGTGCGAGTGCTGCACATAAATTAATACTAGTGGTTGTTTTTCCTACGCCACCTTTTTGGTTTGTAATTGCGATTACTTTGCCCATCACATAACCTCCTTATTCGCATTCTTAATTATAGCATAAAACTCTTTAAACAAAACAAAAAGAATGAGAAGGTATTCACCTTCTCACTATTTTAGTGTACCGATACGTTCTCCCATGAGAACACGTACTTCATCTTCATTTTTAGAAATGTTGAGAATATCCTCATCAATATCTACAATATCTTTTTTTATGAATAAGACAACTGTACTGCCACCAAATTCAAAATAGCCTTTTTCTTCACCACGTTTAAAGGTTTTCTTATTTAAGTTAGTAATTTTACCAACCATCATTGCCCCTACTTCCATATGAACTACGTCACCAAAGTGCTTTGTATGAAGAACTGTATAAGAACGGCTATTAGTCTTATAGATAGGATAATAATCACTTGCGATAGGATTGACTGTATGGAAAACACCTTTAATAAAGTGATCTTTGTCAGCTGTTCCATCATCAATGAAGTGATAGTGATGATAATCATCTACTGTAAGTCTAAATACAAGACATAGACCACCTCTATATTCATCTGCAAGTGCAGGGCTCATTAATAAGTCTTCAATTGTATAAACTGAATTCTTAATTTTAAGCTGTAATGTATCCTCAATAGGATAAACAGTGAGTTTACTATCACAAGGTGCAATCAATGCATTTTCATCCATATCGATATGTCTTACACCATCTTTAATAGTACGTGTAAAGAAATCGTTGTAAGAATGATAATCTTGTGATTCATATAGATTCAAATCAATATTGTTTTTTTCTACAAAGGAATTGATTTGTCCTTTAGAAAGAGAAGAATTCATAAAAGCACCACCTAGTTCAGTAATAACTGGCTGAGTTAATACTTTTAATAAACATCTTCCTGCAAGTGATCCATACAATTTCTCTAAGAAGAGATCCTGTGACTGATCATATTCTAATTTTTCACCATTACGTTTGAATATTGCCATACTAGATTAAAACAACACCTTTAATAATTAAAATGATTAATAAAATAATACCAAAGCCGATAAGACCTAGGACACCCTTAAAGTCAGGCTTGATTACTTTGATGTTAGCTACGAATAGAATACCTACAACTAGTAGTCCAATTAAATAAACAAGCTGGACTTGAGGCACCGTAAGCCATACTGTTAAACAATAGATCATTGGAAAAATTAGACATGAAGATGTAACAGGTAATCCCTGGTAATATTTTCTTTTTTCAGTAGTCTGCTGCTGTCTCATATCTTCCATAACATTGAAATACCCTAGTCGAATAACAGCACCAAGAATATATATAATAAAGATGATCAAACAAGGCAAACTATTGAATCCCATTGAGTAGGCAATGATTGCAGGATAAACGCCAAAACTGATTAAGTCTACAAGAGAATCAATCTGAATACCAAACTTCTTTTCTTCTTCTGTTCTGTCCTTTTTTGAACGTGCAACGATACCATCGAAAGAATCAAAAAAGCCACAAAGCATAAGACAGAATAATGCCAAAACATAATTGTGTTCAAATGCGAAGTGTGTTCCGACAATCGCACTGATTAAACTACAATATGTTAGAATGACTGTATAGTTGTAATAACCAATCATACAATTCACCTTTCCTTCTTTTTTATAATCGGGTTCATTATAGCATGAATGCATATTGAATGATAGATATTTAACTTCTTTCTGTAAATAAAAAATAGCCTGTTTAAGGCTATTTTCTCGTTTTTTAATAATAAAAAAGGACCTGGCAGCTTG